>VXSY01000093.1 GCA_009837725.1 Gammaproteobacteria bacterium
CCTTGGTGATGCCGAGCAGCAGGCGTTCGAAGGTGATGGGCTCCTTGCCCTCCTCTTCGAGACGCTCGTTGTCTTCGAGCACCTGGACGTATTCCACCTGTTCACCGCGGATGTAGGTCGAGTCGCCGGGGTCCACCACTTCCGCCTTGCGCAGCATCTGGCGACCGATCACCTCGATGTGCTTGTCGTTGATGGTGACGCCCTGGAGGCGATAGACCTCCTGGATCTCGTTGACGATGAACTTGGCGAGTTCCGTCACGCCCTTGAGGCGCAGGATGTCGTGCGGGCTTTCGGGGCCTTCGGACACGACCTCGCCGCGCTCGACGTGCTCGCCCTCGAACACCGAAATCTGCCGCCACTTGGGAATCAGCGTCTCCACCGCCTCGCCTTCCGGCTCGGTGATGACGAGGCGCCGCTTGCCCTTGGTCTCCTTGCCGAAGCTCACCGTGCCCGTGGTCTCGGCGAGGATTGCCGGTTCCTTGGGCTTGCGCGCTTCGAACAGGTCCGCGACGCGCGGCAGGCCGCCGGTGATGTCCCGCGTGGTGGAGCTCGCCTGCGGAATCTTGGCGATCACGTCGCCGACGCCGAGGCGGTCGCCGTCCTCGAGGTTCAGCATGGCCTTGTCCGGCAGCATGTAGCGCGCCGGGATGTCGGAGCCGGCGATGTTCACCACCTCGCCGTCGTCGTCCACCAGCTTCACTTCCGGATGCAGTTCGCGGCCGGCGCTGACCCGCTCGTTGGAATCGATCACGGTGATGCTCGGCAGCCCCGTGATGTCGTCCGTCTGGCGGTTCACGGAGAGACCCTCTTCCATGTCCACGAACGCCACCTGGCCGGCGGTTTCCGTGATGATGGGGTGGGTGTGCGGGTCCCAGCGGGCGATCACCTGCCCTGCTTCCACCGGGCCGCCCTCGCCGACGGAAATCACCGCGCCGTAGGGCACCTTGTAGCGTTCCCGCTCGCGCCCGTGGGTGTCGGCGATGGCAATCTCGCCGGAGCGGGACACCGCCACGATCTCGTCGGACTCGCGGTCGATGGTCTTGAGGTTGTGCATCCGCACGGAGCCTTCGTGCGCCACCTGAATGCTGTCCACTGCGGTGGCGCGAGAGGCCGCGCCGCCGATGTGGAAGGTGCGCATGGTGAGCTGCGTGCCTGGCTCGCCGATGGACTGCGCGGCGATGACGCCCACCGCCTCGCCCACGTTCACCTCGTGGCCGCGGGCGAGGTCGCGCCCGTAGCAGGTGCTGCAGACGCCATAGCGGGTCTTGCAGGTGATGGGCGATCGCACCATCACTTCATCGACGCCCAAGGTTTCGAGCCGCTCCACCCAGGTTTCGTCCAGCATGGTGCCGGCCTCGATCACCACCTCGCCGTTCGGATTGGTGACGTCTCTCGCCACCACCCGACCGAGCACGCGTGCCGCCAGCGGCTCCACCACTTCCGCCCGCTCGATCAGCGCGCTGATGGCGAGGCCGTCGTCGGTGCCACAGTCGACTTCGGTGACCACGAGATCCTGCGCCACGTCCACCAGCCGCCGGGTGAGGTAGCCGGAACTGGCCGTCTTCAGGGCCGTGTCCGCGAGCCCCTTGCGGGCGCCGTGGGTGGAGATGAAGTACTCGCTCACCGACAGTCCCTCGCGGAAGTTGGCGATGATGGGCGTTTCGATGATGCTGCCGTCTGGCCGCGCCATCAGGCCCCGGAGGCCCGCAAGCTGCCGAATCTGCGTCGGGGAGCCCCGGGCGCCGGAATCGGAGTACATATAGACGGAGTTGAACGACGCTTGGTCCTCCATCTCCCCCTCGCGGTTCTCCACCTGCTCGTGGGAGATGCCGTCCATCATGGAGCGCGCGACGATGTCGGTGGCGCGCGACCAGATGTCCACCACCTTGTTGTATTTCTCGCCCTGGGTGACGAGGCCAGACGCATACTGCGTCTCGATCTCGCCCACTTCCGCCTGCGCCTCGTCGATGATCTGCCCCTTGTCGGCCGGGATCACGAAGTCCTCGACGCCAATGGAGGCACCGGACGAGGTGGAATACGCAAACCCCGCATACATGAGCTGGTCTGCGAACACCACCGTTTCCTTCAGCCCCACGTTGCGGTAGCAGGCGTTGATGAGCGAAGAGATGGCGCGCCGACCCATGGGTTGGTTGACGAGCTCGAACGGCAGTTCCTTCGGCACCACCTCGTAGAGCAGCGCCCGACCGACCGTGGTTGGAGTGGGGTTGTCCCCTTCCGCCATCCGCACCTGGATGCGGGCATGCAGTTCCACCTGGCCGCTGTGGAAGGCGCGCGAGACTTCGTCCGGGTCCGCGAACACCATGCCTTCGCCGCGCGCGTTCACCTTCTCGCGGGTCATGTAGTAGAGCCCGAGCACGATGTCCTGCGACGGCACGATGATGGGCTCGCCGCTGGCCGGCGAGAGGATGTTGTTGGTGGACATCATCAGCGCCCGCGACTCGAGCTGCGCCTCGAGCGTCAGCGGCACGTGCACGGCCATCTGGTCGCCGTCGAAGTCGGCGTTGTAAGCCGCGCACACGAGCGGGTGAAGCTGAATGGCCTTGCCCTCGATCAACACCGGCTCGAACGCCTGGATGCCAAGCCGATGCAGCGTCGGCGCCCGGTTGAGGAGCACCGGATGCTCGCGGATCACCTCCGCGAGGATGTCCCACACCTCGGCGGTCTCCCGCTCCACCATCTTCTTCGCCGCCTTGATGGTGATGGCGAGCCCGCGCCCTTCGAGCTTGCTGAAGATAAAGGGCTTGAAGAGCTCAAGCGCCATCTTCTTCGGCAGCCCGCACTGATGCAGGCGCAGCGTCGGCCCCACCACGATCACCGAGCGTCCGGAGTAGTCCACCCGCTTGCCCAGGAGGTTTTGGCGGAACCGGCCCTGCTTGCCCTTGATCATGTCTGCCAGCGACTTCAGCGGCCGCCGGTTGGCACCGGTGATGGCACGCCCGCGCCGACCGTTGTCGAGCAGGGCGTCCACCGACTCCTGCAGCATGCGCTTCTCGTTGCGGACGATGATGTCCGGCGCCGAAAGGTTCAAGAGCCGCTTCAGTCGGTTGTTGCGGTTGATGACCCGGCGATAGAGATCGTTGAGGTCGGAGGTCGCGAAGCGTCCGCCGTCGAGCGGCACGAGGGGCCGAAGGTCTGGCGGCAGCACCGGCAGCACCGTGAGGATCATCCATTCCGGCTTGTTGCCGGAATTCTCGAACGCCTCCATGAGCTTGAGCCGCTTGGAGAGCTTCTTGATCTTGGTCTCGGAGTTGGTCTCCGGGATTTCGCTGCGAATGCGGGCGATTTCGCTCTCGAGGTCGATCCCCCGCAGCAGATCCATCACCGCTTCCGCGCCCATCTTGGCGGTGAACTCATCGCCATGCTCTTCGAGCGCGAGGTAATACTCCTCGTCCGTCAGAAGCTGGCCGAGTTCGAGGTCCGTGAGGCCGGGATCGGTGACCACATAGGACTCGAAGTAGAGCACCCGCTCGATGTCGCGCAGGGTCATGTCGAGCAAGAGGCCAATCCGGGAAGGCAGCGACTTCAGAAACCAGATGTGCGCCACTGGGCTTGCAAGCTCGATGTGCCCCATCCGCTCCCGACGCACGCGGGTCAGCGTCACTTCGACGCCGCACTTTTCGCAGATCACGCCGCGGTGCTTGAGGCGCTTGTACTTGCCGCACAGGCACTCGTAGTCCTTCACCGGCCCGAAGATGCGGGCGCAGAACAGCCCATCGCGCTCCGGCTTGAAGGTGCGATAGTTGATGGTCTCGGGCTTTTTCACCTCGCCGAACGACCAAGACCGCACCATCTCCGGCGAAGCGAGGCCAATGCGAAGGTTGTCGAACTCCGGGGCGACGTTTTGCGTCCGAAGCAGCTTCAGCAGGTCTCTCATTTCCGTTTCTCCTTCGCCTATTCGCTTTCGAGCTCGATGTCGATGCCGAGAGACCTGATCTCCTTCACCAAAACGTTGAACGACTCCGGCATTCCCGGCTCCATGCGGAAGTCGCCATCGACGATGTTCTTGTACATCTTCGTGCGCCCGGTGACATCGTCGGACTTCACCGTGAGCATCTCCTGCAGCGTGTAGGCGGAGCCGTAGGCCTCGAGCGCCCACACCTCCATCTCGCCGAAGCGCTGACCGCCGAACTGCGCCTTGCCGCCGAGCGGCTGCTGCGTGACCAGGCTGTACGAACCGGTCGAGCGGGCGTGCATCTTGTCGTCCACCAGATGGTTCAGCTTCAGCATGTACATGTAGCCGACGGTCACCGGCCGGTCGAACGCTCGCCCGGTGCGACCGTCGTAGAGCGTCGCCTGGCCATTGGTCGGCAACCCGGCCAGCCGCAGCACCTCCTTGATGTCGTCCTCGCGCGCGCCGTCGAACACCGGCGTCGCGATGGGGAGCCCATCGCGCAGGTTGTCGGCCAGCTCCAGCACCTCGGCGTCGGCGAACTCGTCCAGAGCCTCCTTGCGGCCGTCAAGGCCGTTGTAGATGCCGGCGAGGTATTCCCGCATTTCCGTGGCCTTGCGCTCTTCTCGCAGCATGGTGTCGATGCGCTCGCCGATGCCCTTGGCGGCCCAGCCAAGGTGCGTCTCGAGCACCTGCCCGACGTTCATCCGCGACGGCACGCCAAGCGGATTGAGCACGATGTCCACCGGCTCGCCGTTGTCGTCGAAGGGCATGTCCTCCACCGGCATGATCACCGAGATGACGCCCTTGTTGCCGTGCCGCCCGGCCATCTTGTCGCCGGGCTGAATGCGGCGCTTGATGGCGAGATAGACCTTGACGTACTTGAGCACGCCCGGCGCGAGATCGTCGCCGCCTTCGAGCTTGGACTTCTTGTCCTCGAACACGGCGTCGAGCGCGGCGCGGCGATCCTTGAGCTGCTTCTCCGCTTTCTCTAGCTGGTTGTTGAGGGCATCGTCCGCCATGCGGATGCGGAACCAGTCGTCGCCCGGCAGCGTGTCGAGCCATTCCTCGCTCACCGCATCGCCCTTGTCGAGCCCTGGTGCGCTAGCGACCTCCTGGCCCCGCAGCGCCTGCCGCAACCGGCCGAAGGTGGCGCCCTCGACGATGCGGTACTCGTCGTCGAGGTCCTTGCGCACCTCGTCGAGCTCCTGGCGTTCGATGGCAAGCGCTCGCTGGTCCTTCTCGATGCCGTCGCGCGTGAACACCCGCACGTCGATGACCGTGCCCTTGACGCCGGTGGGCACCCGCTGCGACGTGTCCTTCACGTCCGATGCCTTCTCGCCGAAGATGGCGCGCAGGAGCTTTTCTTCCGGCGTCAGTTGCGTCTCGCCCTTGGGCGTCACCTTGCCGACCAGAATGTCGCCGGCCACCACCTCGGCACCGACATAGACGATGCCGGATTCGTCGAGCTTGGACAGCGCCCCTTCGCCCACGTTGGGGATGTCCGGGGTGATCTCCTCCGGCCCCAGTCGCGTGTCCCTGGCGATGCAGGTGAGTTCCTGAATGTGGATGCTGGTGAAGCGATCCTCCTGCACCACCCGCTCGGAGACGAGGATCGAGTCCTCGAAGTTGTAGCCGTTCCACGGCATGAAGGCGATGCGCATGTTCTGCCCCAGCGCCAGTTCGCCGTTGTCGATGGAAGGCCCGTCGGCGAGGATGTCGCCAGCGGCGATCACGTCGCCCCGCTTCACGAGCGGCCGCTGGTTGATGCAGGTGTTCTGGTTCGAGCGCTTGAACTTGGTGAGGTTGTAGATGTCCACCCCAGCCTCGCCGGCCGTGGTCTCGGCATCGTCCACCCGAATCACCACCCGCGCCGCGTCCACCGAATCCACCACACCGCCGCGACCGGCGATCACGCAGACGCCGGAATCCCGCGCCACGTGGCGCTCGATGCCGGTGCCCACCAAGGGCTTCTCCGTGCGGATCGTCGGCACTGCCTGGCGCTGCATGTTGGAACCCATGAGCGCCCGGCTGGTGTCGTCGTGCTCGAGGAACGGGATCAGCGCCGCCGCCACGGACACCACCTGCTTGGGCGAGACGTCCATGAAGTTGACGTTCACCGGCGCCGAGCGCGTGAACTCGTTCTGGTGGCGCACCTCCACGAGTTCGTCGGTGAGGTTGCCCTTCTCGTCCAGTGCCGAGTCGGCCTGGGCGATGACGTATTCCGCCTCGTCGATGGCCGACAGATACTCGATCTCGTTGGTGGCGCGACCGTCCACCACCTTGCGATACGGCGTCTCCAGGAAGCCGTATTCATTGGTGCGCGCATAGGTCGCGAGGGTATTGATGAGGCCGATGTTCGGCCCTTCCGGCGTCTCGATGGGGCACACCCGGCCGTAGTGCGTCGGATGCACGTCCCGCACCTCGAAGCCGGCCCGTTCCCGCGTCATGCCGCCGGGGCCGAGCGCGGAAACCCGCCGCTTGTTGGTCACTTCGGAGAGCGGGTTGTTCTGGTCCATGAAGGTGGAAAGCTGGCTGGAGCCGAAGAACTCCTTCACCGCCGCCGCGACCGGCTTGGCGTTGATCATGTCCTGCGGCTGCAACTGGTCTGCCTCCGCCATCGACAGCCGCTCCTTCACGGCGCGCTCGACTCGGATGAGGCCGACGCGGAACTGGTTCTCCGCCATCTCGCCGACCGACTTCACGCGCCGGTTGCCCAAGTGGTCGATGTCGTCCACCGAGCCCTTGCCGTTGCGGATCTCGATCAGCGCCGCCAGCACGTCGACGATGTCGTCCGGGGTCAGGATGCCTTCGCCGGTGATGCTGTCGCGGCCCAGCCGGCGGTTGAACTTCATGCGTCCCACCGCGGAAAGGTCGTAGCGTTCCGGCGCGAAGAAGAGGTTGCCGAACAGATTCTCCGCCGCCTCCTTGGTGGGCGGCTCGCCGGGCCGCATCATGCGGTAGATCTCCACCAGTGCTTCGAGCTTCGTGCGGGTGGGATCGATGGCCAGCGTGTCGGAAATGTACGAGCCGCAGTCGAGCTCGTTGGTGTAGATGGTCTCGATGGTGGTGATGCCGGAGTCCACCAGCTTGTCGAGCACTTCCTCGGTGATGGCGCTGTTGCACATCGCAAGCACTTCGCCGGTTTCCGGCTCGACGATGTCGCGGGCGAGGATGCGTTCGAGCAGGTATTCGCGCGGCACGTCGAGGCGTCTCAGCCCCGAGTTCTCAAGCTGCCGCACATGGCGCGCCGTGATGCGCCGCCCGCGCTCCACGACCACGTCGCCTTCGGCTCCCGTGATGTCGAAGGTGGCCACGTCGCCGCGCATCCGCTCGGCTACCAGATCCACCGAGAAGCCGCGCTTCTTCACGTGGAAGACGTTCTTCTCGAAGAACATGTCGAGGATGTCTTCGGAGGTGTATTCGAGCGCCCGCAGCATGATCGTGGCTGGCAGCTTGCGGCGCCGGTCGATGCGGACGAAGACATGATCCTTGGGGTCGAACTCGAAGTCGAGCCAGGAGCCACGATAGGGGATCACGCGCGCGTTGTAGAGCAGCTTGCCGGAGGAGTGCGTCTTGCCCTTGTCGTGGTCGAACACGACGCCAGGCGAGCGATGCAGTTGCGACACCACCACCCGTTCGGTGCCGTTGACGATGAAGGTGCCGTTCTCGGTCATGAGCGGGATTTCGCCCATATAGACCTCCTGCTCCTTCACCTCCTTGACGGCCTTGTTGGACGACTCCTTGTCGTAGATGATCAACCGTACGCGCACCCGGAGCGGCGCGGCATAGGTGAAGCCCCGGAGCGTGCATTCGCGCACGTCAAACGGCGGATCGCCGAGCCGGTAATCCACATACTCGAGCACTGCATTGCCCGAATAGCTGGCGATCGGGAACACGCTGCGGAACGCCGCATGCAATCCCACATCCTTGAGCCTCTTGCGCCCGCGCTGCAGGAACCTGTCGTAGGAATCCACCTGAATCGACAGCAGGTAGGGGATCTCCATGACCTCGGACAACTTGCCGAAGTCCTTGCGGATGCGTTTCTTCTCCGTGAAGCTATAGCCCATGCGACTCTCCAACCATTCTGATTCGATTCCCGTTAGCTACCCGTCGCCGCGGGCGCGTACCACGCACAAGAACCCCTGCTGAGCGAGGGCCTACGAGGGACGGAGGGCGTCTCGCTCTCCGTCCAAGGAAGGACTCCTCTTTCACTCGGCAAAGACACAAGCAGGCCGGCAGCGGCGCATCGACCCATGCGTCGCCGTCGGCCGCGTGTTCCGCCCCCGGTCGGGCGGCGCTGTGGCAAGCGATTTGTTGCGCGAACTCTCCGCGTGTGGCGGACTTCTCTCCGCGCTTGGCGCATAAAGAGCGTCAAGATCTACTTGATCTCGACGCCAGCGCCGGCTTCTTCCAACTGCTTCTTGATTTCCTCCGATTCCTCCTTGGTCACGCCTTCCTTCACCGTTGACGGAGCACCGTCCACCATCGCCTTGGCCTCCTTCAGGCCAAGGCCGGTGATCGCGCGCACCGCCTTGATGACATTGACCTTCTTGTCACCCACATCGTTCAGCGAAACGGTGAACTCGGTCTGCTCCTCAGCGGCCTCGCCGGCCTCTGACGGAGCCGCCGCCGGTGCCGCGGCAACCGCCGCTGCGGCGGTCACGCCGAACTTCTCCTCCATCGCCTGAACGAGTTCCACGACCTCCATCACGGTCATGTCGGCAACTGCATTCACGATGTCATCTTTGGACAACGCCATTCGGTTCATCTCCTCGAAACTTGAACTCACGCGCCCTCAAGCGCCCCAGCAGCCACTCCCGCAGCCGCTCCTTTCCTTCGCACCCTCGGGGCGCATTCCTCGCAAACGTCCTCGCTCGCGCGACAGACCTCCTTTACTCCCCATCCTCACGCCGCCGCTCGCCCACCGCCGCGACGGTGCGCACCAGCTTCGACGGAATCCCGTTCAACGTCCGCACCAGCTTCGCCGCCGGTGCCTGCATCACACTCATGAGCATTGCCAGCGCCTCTTCCCGCGTCGGCAACGTCGCAACCCGCTCGATGTCCTCCGCCGGCACCAACTGCCCGCCAATCGCGAGCACTTTCACCTCGAACTCGTCGAGCTTCTCGGCCGTGCGCTGGAACAACCGCGCCGCCGCGCCCGGATCGTCGTTGGCAAAGGCCAGCATCGAGGGCCCGGCCGCTTCCTCGCTCAGGCACTCGAAGTCCGTGCCCACCACGGCGCGCTTGAGCAGCGTGTTCCGCACCACCTTGAGATACACGCCCGACTCGCGCGCATCGCGGCGAAGGTCTGTCATCTCCTCCACGGTGAGGCCACGGTAGTCGGCCAGCGCGGCCGAAAGCGCGCCACTGGCGGCGCCATGCACCTCTTCAACAATCGCCTGCTTCTCGGCGAGCCCTAACGCCATCGGAAAATCTCCATCACCTCAACACCAGTGCATGCCTATAGGGCGCGCTTTGCGGCGCAGAGGAGGGCGAGACGCCCTCCCTCCGAAAGCTGCCCGCACCACCGTCAAACCTCCAACGAAGCCTCGTCAATTCGCACTCCCGGCCCCATCGTCGTCGAGAGCGTGATCTTGCGCACAAACTGCCCCTTGGCCGCCGGCGGCTTCGCCTTCTTCAAGTCGGCAATCAACGCCTCCACGTTCTCCCGCACCTGCACGGGCTCGAAGCCCACCTTGCCGACGCTGCCGTGGACGATCCCGCCCCGGTCGGCGCGAAACTGCACCTGCCCCGCCTTGGCATTCTTCACCGCGGCGGCCACGTCCGCCGTCACCGTGCCGGTGCGAGGATTCGGCATGAGGCCGCGCGGCCCCAAAATTCGTCCGAGCTGGCCCACAACCCGCATCGCGTCCGGCGCGGCAATGGCCACGTCAAACTCGATCTCGCCGGCCTTGACGCGCTCGGCCAGATCGTCGAGCCCCACCAAGTCTGCGCCGGCGCCTTCGGCCTCCTCTGCCTTGTCGCCTTGGGCAAACACCGCCACGCGCACTTCCTTGCCAGAGCCGTGCGGCAGCGTCGTAGCCCCCCGCACCACCTGGTCCGACTTGCGCGGATCCACCCCGAGGTTCACCGCCACATCAAACGACTCGGTGAGCCGCGACAGCCCCCCAACGTCGTTCAGAAGCGTCACCGCCTCCTCGATGCCATAGACCCGCCCCGCGTCGATCTTCTCCGCGATGGCGCGCATTCGCTTAGACTGCTGAGCCACGTTCCCTACACTCCTTCCACTTCCAGGCCCGCGCTCACGGCACTGCCGGCAATCGTCCGCACCGCCGCGTCCATGTCCGCAGCCGTGAGGTCTGGCATCTTCGCCCGCGCGATCTCCTCGAGCTGCTCCCGCGTCACCGTGCCCACCTTGTGCGTGTTGGGCGTGGGGCTGCCCTTGTCGATGCCGGCAGCCTTGCGCAGCAGCACCGACGCAGGCGGCGTCTTGGTAATGAAGGTGAAGGTGCGGTCCGTGTACACCGTGATGACCACAGGCACCGGCAGCCCCGGCTCCTCGCGCTGGGTCTGGGCGTTGAACGCCTTGCAGAAATCCATGATGTTGACGCCATGCTGCCCCAGCGCCGGCCCCACCGGCGGGCTCGGATTGGCTTGCCCCGCAGGCACCTGCAGCTTGACGTATGCCTGGACTTTCTTTGCCATCTTGCTTCGCTTGTCTCCCTTGGCGCCGCCTGCAGCGCCCTTCCGGACGCCGGCAGATGCGGCAGCCTTGCGCCCTTAGCCCTTCTCGACCTGCGAGAAATCGAGCTCCACCCGGGTCGAGCGACCAAAGATCGTCACCCCCACCACAAGCCGGCTCTTCTCGTAGTTGGCCTCTTCGACCACGCCGTTGAAATCGTTGAACGGTCCGTCCACCACCCGCACCAGCTCGCCGGGCTCGAACACCGTCTTGGGTGTGGCCTTCTCGCTGCTCGCCTCCACGCGATCGAGAATCGTCCGCGCCTCGCTCTCGCTGAGCGGCGCCGGCGCATCCGCCTTGCCGCCGATGAAGCCCATCACCCTCGGCGTTTCCTTGACGAGGTGCCAGGTGTCGTCGTTGAGTTCCATCTGCACCAGCACATAGCCGGGGAAGAACTTGCGCTCGCTGCGGCGCTTCTGGCCGGCGCGCATCTCCACCACTTCCTCGGTGGGAACCAGCACCTGGCCAAAGTGCTCCTTGAGATTCGAGAGGTTGATGCGCTCCTGCAACGAGCGCATGACGGCCTTCTCGAAGCCGGAATAGGCGTGAACGACATACCAGCGATGCGACATGATTATCCGATCACTCCTTGCACCAGCCAGCTAAGCAGCGAATCAAGCCCCCAGAGGATGAGGGCAAAGAGCACGATGAGCGCCAGCACCACGAACGTGGTCTGCGTGGTTTCCTGCCGGGTCGGCCAAACCACCCGGCGGATTTCCTGCCGAGCCTCCCGCGCCACCTCCAGCAGCGCGCGGCCGCGATCGGTCTGCAAGCCGACAAAGCCGGCCACAGCCGCCAGCGCCACCAAGGCGATGGCCCGCGCGAGCACGGACTGCTCCTGGAAATACCAGTTGCCGACCACCCCGCCGACAACCAGCACGGCCACCACCCCCCACTTGACCCAGTCAAGCGCAGGATGGACCTCACCTTCCGTCGTCTTCGTCGCCGCCTTAGCCACAAACCGCCCGCTTCGTTCTGTTCCGCCGCACTTCCGGCGCGTCCATGCACGCCGCCATCGATCCAAATCGCATGAAGTTCGCAGTTGGCAGGCCAGGAGGGAATCGAACCCCCAACCTGCGGTTTTGGAGACCGCCGCTC
>VXSY01000028.1 GCA_009837725.1 Gammaproteobacteria bacterium
GTGGGTTGGGCCTCGGCGGGGGGGTGGAGGCCGTCGCGTTGCATCATGCCTTCGACGGCGGCGGCGCCTTCGAGGAGAAACGGCACCAGCGGGGCGTTCCAGGCGGTGGCCACTTCGGCGAAGACGTCGCGGAAGGCGGTGGTGTAGCGGGGGCCGTAGTTGGGGGGGATCTGCATGCCCACCACTACGGCCACGGCGCCGGCGTCCGTCACGGCGGCCATCATGCGGTCGAGATTCTCCCGAATGCTCGCCACCGGGTAGCCGCGCAGGCCGTCGTTGCCGCCGAGTTCGATCAGCACCACATCCGGGTCGTAGACGTCGAGCGCCAAGGGGAGTCGGGCGAGGCCGCCGCCGGTGGTTTCGCCGCTGACGCTCACGTTCACCACCTTGGCGCGGGCGCCGACACGCTCGGCCAACAAATGCACCCATCCTTCGTCGCGTTGAATCCCGTAGGCGGCACTGATACTGTCGCCCACCACCAACACGGTTCTGGCGGGTTCCGAAGCGACGGATTGCGCCGCGAACGTCGTAAACGCAGACAAGGCCACGAGCGTCGCCAGCGCGAAGAGCGCCGGCAGCGAAGCCGACCACCTTGACCGTCCCGTCCACGAACTGTTCCACGAGAGATGCATGACGACTCCCATCCTGCGAGCGCAAGGCCTCGTCAAGCGCGTCCCCACCGTTGAGGGGGAACTCACGATCCTTGACGGCATCGACTTCACGCTGCCCGCCGGCGCCAGCCTTGCCGTCGTCGGGGCATCGGGGTCCGGCAAGACGACGCTTTTAGGCATCCTTGCCGGCCTCGATCTGCCGACATCCGGGCAAGTCTGGCTCGACGGCGCAGAGATTACTTCAATGTCCGAGGAAGAGCGGGCGCGGGCACGGGCAAATGCCGTCGGCTTCGTGTTCCAGACCTTCCAGCTCATCGACAGCTTGACGGCGCTCGAGAACGTGATGCTGCCGGCGGAGCTGCGCGGTGACGGCAGCGCCCGCGCCGATGCGGCCGAGTACCTGCGCCGGGTGGGGCTCGAAGAGCGCGTCACGCACTATCCGCGCCAGCTTTCGGGCGGCGAGCAGCAGCGGGTGGCCATCGCCCGCGCCTTCGCGTCGCGGCCGAGCGTGCTGTTTGCCGACGAGCCCACGGGCAACCTCGACACCGCCACCGGACGTCGCGTTGCAGACCTTCTGTTCGACCTCAATCGCGAGTCCTCGGCAACGCTTGTGCTGGTGACGCACGACAAGGCGCTTGCGGGGCGCTGCGAGCATGTCATTACCTTGGAGGCGGGCCGCATGGCCATGCCGATGGCGAGGGCAGCCGGATGACGCTTTCCCTGGTGTTGCGACTGACGGCACGCGACTGGCGTGCCGGTGAACTGCGCTTGCTGCTTGCGGCGCTTCTTGTCGCGGTGGGCACGGTGTCGGCGATCTCGCTGTTCGTGGATCGCCTGCACCGAGCGCTCTTGGCCGAGTCCGCGACGTTTCTTGCCGCCGATGCGGCGATCTCTTCCTCCTACGAGTTTCCGGAGGCCTTCCGCGAGGCGGCACGCGCCGCGGACCTTGGTCTCGCCGAGACCATCGGCTTCCCGTCGATGGTGTTTGCGGAGAAACCGGGCAACTTTCGCAGCCAGCTCGCTGGCGTCAAGGCGGTAGCGGAGGACTATCCGCTGCGCGGCATCCTGCGGATAGCGGACGCGCCGTTCGGCGGGGCCCAGGTGACGCGAGACACCCCCGAACGGGGCGAGGTTTGGCTCGACTCGCGCCTGTTCCCAGCACTCGACGTGGAGCCGGGAGATCAGGTCTCGGTGGGCTACGAGAAGTTCACCGTGCGGCGAGCCTTGGTGTCGGAACCGGATCGGGGCGGCGGCTTGTTCGCCATGGGGCCGCGGCTGTTGATGCACATCGACGACGTTCCCGCCACCCGTGTCATTCAGCCCGGCAGTCGCATCGACTACCGCCTGCTGCTCGCCGGCGACAACCAAGCGCTGCAAGGCGTGCGGGAGGCCATTGAGGATCAGTTGCGCCCCAACTACCGCTGGATTTCGGCGCGGGAGGCGAGCCCGTTCATCGAGCGCGCCGTGGGGCGTGCGGAGAGCTTCCTCCTGCTCGGCGGCCTGCTTGCGGTGCTGCTCGCTGGCATTGCGGTGGCACTTGGTGCTAACCGCTACGCCAAGCGGCACTTCGATCACGTCGGCGTGCTGAAGACGCTGGGCGCAACGCCACGTTCCATCCTCACGGGCTATCTGGGCCTGTTGAGCTTGGTCGGCGCGCTGGGAGTGGCACTAGGTCTCGCGCTCGGCTTGCTGGCGCATCAGGGCATTCTGATCGCACTCGGCAGCTTCATCCCCACCGAGTTGCCCCTGCCGGGAGCGCGCCCGTTTCTCTTGGGCGCCATCACAGGGCTGATTTGCCTGCTTGCCTTTGCCGCGCCGCCCTTGGTGGCGCTCCGACGCATCTCGCCGATGCGGGTGATCCGGCGCGACTTGCCGGGCACTACCGCCTCCACCGTCGCCACCTATGGCTGCGCGGCCGCTGGTGCCCTTGGCCTTCTGGTCTGGTACAGCGGCGATGTCTTCCTCACGTTCTGGTTGCTGATCGGCGGCGTCGGCGTTTCGGTCGTCTTCGCAGCCCTCGCGCTGGTGCTGCTCCGCAGCGGGCGCACGCTGGGGATGCAGGCAGGGAGTGGCTGGCGCCTGGCCCTCGCCGGGTTGCAGCGACGCTATCGCGAGAACACGGCGCAAATCGTCGTGTTTGGCTTCGCCATCATGCTGCTCCTGATCCTGCTTCTGGTGCGCACCTCCCTGATCGACGAGTGGCAGGCACAGATTCCGGTGAACACGCCCAACCACTTCGTGCTCAACGTCACCCCGGAAGAAAAGGACGACGTGGATGCGCTGCTGCGGGCCAACGCAGACTACGAGGGGCCGCTCTTCCCGATGATGCGAGGGCGCATCGTCGCGGTGAACGGGGTCGATGCTGCCGAGTTCCGGCGCCAGCGTTGGGCGGCCGGCTTTCGCGACGACGATGACGATGACGACGACGAGGGGCCGTCGCCGGACGACATCGCGCCACAGCAGGCCGAGGGCGAGGAAGAAGAGGAAGGGGAAGGCCGTGGGCGCGGCGGACGCGGCTTCGGTTCGCGCAACCTCACCTTCGCCACCGAGCTGCCGGAGAACAACGTCGTGGTGGGCGGCGAATGGTGGGACGCCGATTCGCCCGAGCGCCTCGTCTCGCTGGAAGACGACTACGCCCAGCGCCGGGGCTTCGCCGTCGGCGACGAACTCTCCTTCGACATCGGCGGTCTGCCAATGGTCGCCACCGTTTCGAACCTGCGCCGGGTGGAGTGGGACAGCCTGCAGCCGAACTTCTTCGTCATCCTCTCGCCGGGCGCGCTCGAGGGTTTCCCCGCCACCTACATGACGAGCTTCCACTTGCCGGTGGAGGACAAGCGTTTCCTGAACGAACTGATTGCCGCCCACCCCACCATCACGGTAATCGAGATCGACGCCATCATCCGCCAGGTGCAGAGCATCGTCGATCGGGTGACGGGCGCCGTGGAACTGGTGCTGTATCTGGTGCTCGCCTCCGGTGCTCTGGTACTCACGGCGTCCATCCAGGCGAGCCGCGACCAGCGCATGAAGGAACATGCGCTGCTGCGGGCACTCGGCGGCACGCGGCGACTGATCGGCGGCGCACTGGCGGCTGAGTTCGCCGTGCTCGGCGCCTTCGCCGGGATCGTGGCCGTGATTGGCGCCGAGGTGAGCGTGTTCTCGCTGGAGACGCAGGTGTTTGACTTGGGCTACACCAGCCGGCCTTGGTTCTGGCTCGTGGGGCCGCTGTTCGGCGCGGCGCTGATCGCCACGGTAGGAGTTCTCGCAACCCGAAGACTGGTCAACACGCCGCCGGCGACGGTGTTGCGGGAACTGTGACCAACGAGGGCCAGTTCGCGCACGCGAACTGCCGACGCGCCCGCAAGGGCGCGCAAGCGGCAGCGAGCAGCTCCATGCAAGCGGAGTCGAACCAAGTCGAGGCCACACGCCCGGCCCCGGCGCGGCAGCGTCTCGAGCGCAACAAGCTGGCCAAGCGTCTGCGGCGGCTGACGGGCAAGGCAGTCGCCGACTACGACATGATCGGCGAGGGCGACCGCGTGATGGCCTGCCTCTCAGGTGGCAAAGACTCCTATGCCATGCTCGACATGCTGCTGTCGCTCAAGCGCAACGCGCCGGTGTCGTTCGAGGTGGTTGCGGTGAATCTCGACCAGAAGCAGCCGGGGTTTCCCGAGGACGTGCTTCCTGCCTACCTAGACGGCTTGGGCATCGAATACCACATTGTCCACGAGGACACCTATTCGATAGTTCAGGCGTTGACGCCGGAGGGCAAGACGTTCTGCCCGGTGTGCTCCCGCCTCCGGCGCGGCATTCTCTACCGCATGGCGGACCGCATCGGCGCCACCCGCATCGCCTTGGGACACCACGCCGACGATGCGGTCGAGACGCTGTTCCTCAACCTCTTCCATGGCGGCCGCATGAAGGCCATGCCGCCGAAGCTACTCTCCGACGACGGCGCCCATGTCGTCATCCGTCCGCTGTACTACTGCCGCGAAAGAGACTTGCTGCGATGGGCCGAAATGCGGCGCTTTCCCATCATCCCGTGCAATCTGTGCGGCTCCCAGGACAACCTGCAGCGGCAGGCCATCAAAGGCATGTTGGCCGAATGGGAACGCGTCCAGCCGGGGCGGGTGGACAACATCGCCCGAGGGCTGCGCCACGTGGTGCCAAGCCATCTGGCGGACGATGGGCTGATGGACTTCGGTGCGCTCGAACGCACCGTGCGCCGGATGCCGGCGGTGGATTTGGGCGTGGACGGTGCCGCCTCGGTGGCGCCTGGCCCTGTCGCCGCCACCAACCCTCAGGAATCTCCTGCTGAGCCCGAGTGATGGAGGGCAGCACCCACGCGGCGACCCCTTCCAACGGCCCTCGAACGGCGCGCCCTCCCGCGCGCGAGGGCACGCTGCCCTTACCGCAAGGAAACGGCATCCCGCACGTTCCGAAGCGCTTGTGGGCAATTTGCCCTCCTCTCGGGGACATGACATGAGCGAGGTGTTGCTGCGGGCCTCGGACGTTGGCTATGAGGTGGACGGTTCGCGTCTCTTCCACGAGCTTGATCTCGTCGTTCGGAGCAGCGAGATGGTTGAGGTGCGCGGAGCCAATGCCAGTGGCAAGAGCACGCTGCTGAAGTGTCTCGCGGGGCTCATCCGGCCGGCGTCGGGGGCGGTGGCGGTACACGACCAGTTCGCCTATCTCGGCCATCGCGCGGGCCTAAGCGATACATTGACGGTGCGGGAGAACCTGCGTTGGCTGCTGTCGCTTTGCCAGGGGCAGCTCCGCGCTGGCGAGGCGGAGTCCGGCATTGAGGATGCGGTTGCCCGCCTTGAAATCGGCCACCTTCTTGGTCGCGCCGTTGCATCGCTTTCCGCTGGCCAGCGCCGTCGCGTTGCACTCGCCGGCGTCCTGGCAAGCCGCGCCCGGCTGTGGCTGCTCGACGAACCATTGACGGCGCTCGATGAAGCCGGCGTTGCACTCCTAACGGGCGAATTGCGCCGCCATCTCAACAACGGTGGTGGCGTGGTGGCGGCAACGCATCTTGCGCTCGGCCCCCTTCCAGCCAGGACCGTGCAACTGGGCGAAAGTTGAACGCCTTCGCCACGCAGTTCCGCCGCGACTTCGCCATCTCCATGCGGCACGGCGCGGAAGCGATGAATCCCATCGCCTTCTTCGCCCTGGCGGCCTTCTTGCTGGGCCTCGGCCTCGGCCGATCCACATCACGCTTGGACGAAGCCGCCGGCGGCGCGCTGTGGGTGCTGGCGCTGTTCGCAAACGTCCTTGCCGTGGAAGGGCTGTTCGGGCGAGACCGAGAAGACGGTTCGCTGGAACAGCTGCTGCTCCACGCCAAACCCCTGTTCGCTGCATTGCTCGGCAAAGTCACGGCGCATTGGATGGTGTCTGGGCTGCCCATCGCGGTGCTGAGTCCGCTCGTGGCACTGCTCGTGGACGTGCCGCCTTCCGGCATGTTCGTGCTTGCCCTCACGCTGCTGCTCGGCACGCCAACCCTCGCGTTGGTCGGTGCCATCGGCGCCGCTCTCGTTGCCGGCACCGGTCGAGGCGGCCTCTTGGTGGCGCTTCTCGTGATGCCGCTGTACGTGCCGACCCTGCTGTTCGGCTCCGGTGCCGCGATGACGGCACTTGGCGGAGGCGATCCAAGCGCCGAACTGCTCTGGCTTGCGGCGCTCATGGCTCTGTCCATTACACTTGCCCCGTTCGGCATTGGCGCTGCGTTGCGCGTCGGACAGGAGTACTGAAAGCGACATGGGCATAGCCACGGAATGGTTCCGCCGGACATTCCATCGGATGGGTTCGCCGCGCTGGTTTTTCGCCGGCTCGCGGGGCTGGATGCTGGGCCTGTATCTCGTCGGCGGCGCCCTCATCGCCATCGGTTCCGCGTGGGGGCTCGGTTTCGCGCCGACGGATCGTCTCCAAGGCAACAGCTACCGCATCCTCTACGTCCACGTCCCTGCGGCACATCTCGCCGAGGCGGTCTATGTCGCCATCGCCATCGCCGGCGCGGTGCATCTCGTCTGGCGCATGAAGATGGCAGACCTCGCCATCGCGGCCGGCGCGCCGGTCGGCATGACGCTCACGGCAGCGGCCCTCGCCACCGGCTACATCTGGGGCATACCCACCTGGGGCACTGGCTGGGTCTGGGATGCGCGCACCACCTCCATGCTCGTGCTGCTCTTTCTCTACTTCGGCTTGATCGCGCTGCGGCAGGCAGTGCCGCGTGCGGAACGCGCCGCGCTAGCCGTGTCGGTGCTCGCCATCGTCGGCGTCGTCAACATCCCCATCATCAAATACTCGGTGGACTGGTTCACGACGCTGCACCAGCCGGCCAGCATCCGCATCGGCGAAAGGCCCTCCATAGACCCTTCGATGCTCTGGCCGCTGGCGGTGAACGCACTCGGCTACTATCTCTTCCTCGTAGGCGTCGTGATCGCCGCGCTGCGGGCCAAGATCATCGAGCGCGAAGCCAAGGCCGACTGGGTCCGGACATGGGTGCAAGGCCGATGATGGAGTGGCTGGCGATGGGCGGGCACGGCGTCTACGTTTGGAGCGCCTACGCACTAAGCGCCGCGGCGCTGGTGGGCGTGGGGGTGTGGCCCTGGCTTGCCTTGCGCCGCGCCCGGCGACGAATCGCCGCTGCCTTGGCTCCGAACCAGCCCGTCGCATCCGGCGACGGAAAGCGGCCCGAACCCGGCCAAGGAGGTGTGGCGTGACCCCGCTCCGAAGGCAGCGCGCGGCCACCGTGCTGTTCGTCCTGGCCGGCGCCGGAGTGACGCTGGCGGTTGCCATGCTGGCGCTCGAGCAGGACATCAATCTGTTCTACCCGCCCGAGCAAGTGGTAGCAGGCGAGGCACCGATCGGCAAGCGGATTCGCGCCGGAGGCATGGTAGCAGCGGGCAGCGTAGCGCACGACGACACCGGCCTTGGCGTTTCCTTCGTCGTCACGGATTACCAGGGAAGCGAGTTCCGAGTGGATTACGAGGGCTTGCTCCCTGGCCTCTTCGGCGAGGGCGAAGGCGTACTTGTAGCCGGACAGTTGCGCGCCGACGGCGTGTTCGAGGCCGAGGAAGTGCTCGCCAAGCACGACGAGAACTACATGCCGCCCGAGGTCGCGGACATGATGGCGGCAACGGGCGAGCAGCCGTGACCGGCGGCGAGGCGTGACGAACGATGCGGGCTAGACCGTGATCCCCGAAATCGGCCACTTTGCCGTCGTGGCGGCCTTGGTGATGGCCATGTCGCTGGCGGGTGCGGGGCTGGCCGGCGCCGCCACCGGCCGCAGCTCTTGGGTGGATGCCTGCCGTGGCTTTGCCGCGGCGCAAGCTGGCCTGATTCTGCTCGGCTTCGTCTTGCTCACGGTTTCCTTTCTGCGCGACGACTTCTCCGTGGAGCTGGCCGCCGCCCACTCCAACACGCTGCTGCCGTGGCAGTACAAGTTCAGCGCCGTGTGGGGCAATCACGAGGGCTCCTTCCTCTTGTGGACGCTGGTGATGGCCGGCTGGACGCTCGCCGTGGCGCTGGCGGGAGGACGCCTCGAACAAGCCTTCTTTGGCCGCGTGATGGGGGTGCTGGGGCTGCTCAACGTCGGCTTCCTGCTGTTTCTCCTCCTGGCCTCCAACCCCTTCGCGCGCCTCGCGCCGTTCGTGCCCCAGGAAGGCAACGACCTCAATCCGCTGCTGCAGGACTTTGGCCAGATCGTGCATCCACCGATGCTGTACATCGGCTACGTGGGCTTTTCCGTGGCCTTCGCCTTCGCCGTGGCAGCGCTCTTGTCGGGGCGCTTGGACGCAGCCTGGGCACGCTGGTCGAGGCCGTGGACCAATGTCGCCTGGGCGTTCCAGACCGTCGGCATCGCGCTCGGAAGCTGGTGGGCCTACTACGAACTCGGCTGGGGCGGCTGGTGGTTCTGGGACCCCGTGGAGAACGCCTCGTTCATGCCGTGGCTGGCCGGAACCGCGCTGGTGCATTCGCTGGCGGTCACCGAGAAGCGCGGCGCATTCAAGAGCTGGACCGTGCTGCTCGCGCTCGCGACGTTCTCGTTTTGCCTGGTGGGCGCATTCATCGTGCGCTCCGGGGTGCTCACCTCCGTCCATGCATTCGCGGTGGACCCCGAACGCGGGCTTTTCCTGCTGATCCTGCTCGCCGTCGCAATCGGCGGGGCGCTCACGCTCTACGCCATGCGTGCACCGGCCATCCGCAGCCGGCTGCAATACGGCGGTCTCTCCCGCGAACTGCTGCTGCTGGTGAACAACCTCCTTCTGGTGGTGGCGGTGGCGGTGATCTTCATCTACACGCTGTACCCCTTGGCCTACGAGGCCGCCACCGGCGGCGACCGCATCTCCATCGGGCCGCCGTATTTCAACCGCGTCTTCGTGCCGCTGATGTTCGTGCTCGCCGGGTTTCTTGCGCTCGCGCCGGCGGCTCGGTGGAAGCGAACGCCGCTTACGGTGCTGCGCCGCATCGGCGTCCTGTTCGGCATCGGCGCCGCGCTTGGCGTGCTCGTTTCGTTGCTGCTTGGGGGAGTGCTGAAGCCCGCCGCCACGCTGGCGGTGGCGCTCGCGACCTGGATCGTCGCGACCCACGTGGACGACTTTCGCAAGCGCCGCGGCGTTCGGCCGCTTGGCTATCTCGGCATGGTGACGGCGCACGTGGGCTTCGCCGTCTGCATGGTGGGCGTGGCCGTCACCAGCGAGTATTCGGAGGGGATCGACGCGCGAATGGCGGTGGGCGAGAGCGTCGAGGTGGGTGGCGTCAGCTATACGCTCACGGCTCTGGACCGCGTGCGCGGACCCAACTACATGGCTGATCGGGCCGTTTTCGAGACCGATGAAGGCGCCCGTCTCGTACCGGAGAAGCGAACCTATTTCGCACGCGGGGATGTCATGACCGAGGCGGCGATCCGCCCGGGGTTTTTCGGCGATCGCTACGTCACGCTGGGCGAGCCGGTGGCGGACGACGCCTGGGGCGTGCGCATCGAGCACAAACCGATGGTGCGCTGGATTTGGCTCGGCGCACTGCTGATGGCGTTCGGAGGCCTGGTGGCGATGGCAGACGGGCGCTATCGGCGTCTGGCCAGTCGGGATGCCGCACTCGCCCCGGCATAGGAGGGCGCGCATGCGTTCCAAGCCCGCTTCGAAGCCATTGCCGACGCGACGCCGGGGCGCGCCGTGACCCGGGCCCGGGCGCTCTTGATCGTGCCGCTCGCGGTGTTCGTCGGCATAGTCGTGCTCCTGTACTCCGGTTTCGGCTTGGGGCGAGCAGACTTGCTCCCGTCTGCACTGGTCGACAAGCCGTTTCCGGACTTCGAGCTGCCGACGTTGGCCGGCGAACCACCACGGCGCAGCCGGGACGACCTTTTGGGTGAAGTGCGGCTCGTGAATGTGTGGGCCACTTGGTGCCCTACCTGCGCAGCCGAGCATGACGAACTGGCCCGCATCACCGGCGAAACCGGCATCGGCATCGTCGGCGTGAACTACAAGGACGACCCGAACGCCGCCCGCGCTTGGCTCGCAGAGCGCGGCGACCCATACCTGTTTCACATCATCGATGCGCACGGCGACCTCGGGGTGGACCTCGGCGTCTATGGCGCACCGGAGACGTTCGTCGTGGATGCCGCTGGCGTAATCCGCTTCAAGCAAGTGGGCGCTGTCACCGCCGACACGTGGCGGGATTCGATAGCCCCCGTGGTGGCCTCGCTGCAGGCAGCCGCGCCATGACAGGCCGGATGGTCCTCGGCATCACCGCACTTTGCATCGCGGCCACTCTTTCCTCCGCCTCTGTAGTGGACGCCTATGACTTCGACGATCCCGCACTCGAGGCCCGCTACCGAACCCTCATCGCCGAGCTGCGTTGCCCGAAGTGCCTCAACGTCAACATCGCCGGCTCCGACGCCCCCATCGCCAGCGATCTCAGGCGAGCCGTGCGGCGGATGCTGGAAGAGGGCCGGACCGACCAGGAAATCCTCGCCCACCTCCAGGACCGCTACGGCGACTTCATCCTCTACAACCCGCCCCTCAGCCCCGCCACGGTGCTGCTCTGGGCCACGCCCGCAGTCCTCATCCTCGTCGGCCTGCTGGTGCTCCGCCGTCTCGGCAGCCGCCGCGACGCTGTGGAATTGACCGAAGATGAACGCGCAAAACTCGACGCGCTCGGCGCAGAAGACCCGTGATCGAGGCGTGGCTGTGGCTGGTCCCCGCCGCACTCGCACTCGCTGCCGTGGTCACGGCGGCGTTGCACCTTTCCCGTTCCGAACGCGAGCAGCGACGCGACACCAACCTCGCCCTCTACCGCCAGCGCCGCCGCGAACTCGCCAGCGAAGCGGAAGGCGCGCTGCAAGAGGAACTGCAAACCGAACTGCAAGCACGCTTTTTGGAGGACGAAGCCGATGATTCGGTGGTGCCGGCCAACCCCAAACCCGCCACACGCATGCGCCTTGGCACCGCAGCCAGCTTCAGCCTCGTCGCCGCCGTCGCCGCCGTCGCCATCTACGCCGTCATCGGCGAACCCGACGCCCCGGCTCTCGCCAAGGCCGGCACCCTCCTTCGATCTACCGACATCGTGGCAGATGACCCAAGGCTTGCCGTCGCCGAACGAGCGCTAGCCGCCCACCTCGCGGCAAACCCGGAAGATGCCGACGCCTGGTTCCTGCTGGGCCAAGCGCAGTCCGGCCAAGGCCGCATGGCTGAGGCGGCAATGGCCTTCCGCCACGCGAGCCTCATCAGCAATCACAACCCGACACTCGAAATGCACTGGCTCGGTGCAGCCTTCGCCGCGGGCGACGGCACGCTGGACTCCGACGCACGCATAGCCGGCCAGCGCATACTGGCCGCTCATCCAGACCACGCCGCAACCTTGGAAATCATGGCCGTGGACGCCGCCCGTCGCGGCGACTTCAACACCGCCGCCACCTACCTCGAACGCCTAGCCAGCCAACGCCGCGACGAGGAAGCCGCAGCCTTGGTGGCAGAAATGCTGCGCCAGATCCGCGCCCGCCAAGACCCCACCCGCCCTCTGGTGCAAGTCACCGTGGAAATCCCGGCCACACAACTGAACGACCCGTGGCTCTTCATCATCGCCCGTCCTCCCC
>VXSY01000136.1 GCA_009837725.1 Gammaproteobacteria bacterium
GCCCAACCCCCACCTCCCCATGACCTTGCACCACATGCGCGGCGCTCCTGCGGCGCAAGCTCTTGACGCCCTCCCTCCAGAGTGTCGCCGCAGCGTCGAACACGGTCGCCGGTTTGCCGGCGCCCATCCATCACGGCAGGGAAAGTCAAAGTGAGACACCACCGCGCCCCGCAAACGCTTGCCGGCGACGGCGCACAGCCCTACACTCCGCGGTCTCTTTTCCGTGCGCCGGATGGCATGGTGCGCGGGGAGTTGTGCGAAACCAAATCGGCGGCGACGCACATCGACAAAAGACAACAAACGCAGAGCGGCGAGGAAAGTGCGCATGGCTGACTTCTTCGAAGACGGGACGGCGGTGCAGTCTCAGCTGTTCGACCGGTTCGAGTCGGCGCGGCCGGCGGATGTCGACACGCTGTCGCGAGACCTCGCGGACCTGCTCGGTGCGCGACGGGCGTTCGGCGTCGACCTGCCGGGGATTCTCGGCTGGGGGCTTCCCGGCATGGCCGGCATCACGCCGGGTTCGGAAACCGATCGCCAGCAAGTGGCCGGGTACATCGCCACCGCCATCGAGCGCTACGAGCCTCGCCTGCGCAACGTCCGCGTGGAACCGCTGGAGGGCAGCCAGGAGTTCTCCTTCACGCTGTCCGCAGAGGTCGCCGGCCACGCCGAGGATGCCGTGCGGTTGCGGATTGTCGCACCCCGCCGCGGCGGCGGCCTCAGCGCGGATGTGACGATCGCGCGTCCGCAACAGGACTGACGAACCATGATCGACAACGAGTTGCTGGCGGCGTTCGTCAGCGAAATGGACGCCTTGCGCGTGCACGGCCGCGACTTCGCGCGCGCCTATCCGGACGTGGCCTCGCGGCTCGACATCGGCGCCCAGCCATCGAGCGACGCCCAGGTCGAACGGGTGATCGAAGCGACGGCATTCCTCGCCGCGCGCCTGCGGCTGATGATCGAGCGCAACGCCACCGAACTGCCGTTGTCGATGCTGTCGCTGATCGCGCCGTCGCTCGTCGAGCCGGTGCCGTCGTTCGCGCTGCTGCAGCTCGAAGGCGGCGTCGAGGCGCACGAGATCGAGCGCAACGTCCGCTTCGATCTTCCGCTTGGCGGCGGCGGTTCGCTGATCTGCCTTTCGACCACGATGAGCGTCATCGCGGCGCCGCTGCGCGTGCATACAAGGCGTCTCGAGAGCGGCGGTTCGCACGCGGACGGAGTCGGGATACGGCTGCTTGGTCAGGTGCCCGAGCGGATCACGTTCTGCCTCGGCAAGAACGACCGCACCGCCGCCGCGCTGATGGATGCCTTTGCTGAGCAACTAGCGGCCATCGAGGTGGTGCGTGAAGGCGGCGAAGCCGTCGCTCTGCCGCTGCAGGCGGTGCGCGTGCTCGGGTTCGGGCCGGAGGACGCGGCGCTGCCGGTGCGACCGGCGACGCATCCCGCACATCGGGTGGTGACGGAGTTTCTCGTCTTTCCCGCCAAGTTCCGGTTCATCTCGTTGCATGCCACCGGGCTCCGTTCCGGCGACGAGATCCGTTTCCGGTTCCGGCGCCCCATCAACCTGCCCGCCCAGCTCGAGGCCGACGTGATCAGCGTCAACCGGGTGCCGGTGGTGAATCTCTGGCCCACGGTGTCGGCGCCGATCGACGTCGATGGCCGTCGGCTGGAATACCCCGTCCAGGTCAATTCGATGCGCTATCGGACGCTGGAGTGTCATTCGATCGAGTCCGTGGACGCCTACCAAGGCGGCCGCTCGGAGGCGCAGCGGCTGGACCCGGTGCTGAGCCTTGGTGCGGTGCGCGGCACGCCCATGCAGTGGGGCAGCCGCCGTGCCATGTCGCGGCGCGGCAGCGAGCTGTACATGTACTTTCGGGGTCTCGACTACCGCCGCCTCGGGCGCCGCAAGTTTCTCGCCACCGGCAACGTGTTGGCGAGCAACCGCGACACAGCGTCCTATCTGCAGACCGGCACGCCGGGGACGGCGGTCGATCCAAGCGGCGGCTGGAGCGCTCGACTCGTGAACGTGCCGACGCCCTACCTGCCCGGTCTCGACGGCGCCAGGGCGCTCGAGACGATGATCGGCTACCTCAACAGCGGCATGGTCGGCTTCATCGGCGAGGCTCGCCGCGGGGTGCTGCAAGACTATCTGAAGCGCTTCCCGGGCGCCGATCGCGCACCTTGGATCGACGGCGTCAAGGGGGCGGCGATGCGCCCGGTCATGGTCTCGCGCGGCCGCCAAACCGTCGCCGGGGTGGGCCTGGCGATCAACTTCGAGGCGTCGAACTACCCGAACACCAGTCAGGGCATCGTCAAGCGCGTGCTCGGACTTCTGTTCGAGAGCCAGCGGGGTCTCAACCGGGTGGAGCAGTTGACGATCCATGCAAGCTGACGAGCCCGTCGCGGCTGGTGCGCCGCCGATTGCGGCGGCAGAGGGAGTGGACGCGGGCGCGGACGCTCCGGGCGTGGACGCTCCGGACGCCGTAGCCGAAACGACTCCGCCGGATGCGGCGAGTGGCGACGAGACGGAGGCCGCTGCGGCGGCCTCGGCGGCTGACGAGCCCGCCACGGCTGGCGCGGCGCCGGTTGCGACGGAAGAAGCGGACGCGGGTCTCGACGCTCCGGACGCCGACGCTGAAACGGCTGCGGCGGACGCGGCCAGCGGCGACGAGGCGACGACCGCCGCTGCGGCGGCCGACGAAGATGCGATGCCGGATCATTCGCTGACGCGAGATTTCCTGCTCGACCCGTCTGGCTGGCCCATCTGGCCCGCTGTCGCCATGCTGCGCCGCATCATGAGGAGGACGCCGTCGGCGAACCGCTTGGTGTACCGGTCGAAGCCGTCGCTCAGCTTCTCGACCACCGAAGTCGTCGATGTCGGCGTCGACGACGATAGCTTCAGCCTAGTACTGGCGTCGCCCGGTCTTGCGGCGCCCGGCTCGGCGTTGCCGCTGTCGGATGTAGCGCGCATCGTCAACGACATGGACCGCCCCGGCGGCGGTGCCATCTCGTACTGGATGGACGGTCTCGTGGATCGGCTCATGCAGGCTGTGGAAGTCGCGGAGTCGCGCACCAATGCGGCGTTCGCGCTCGCCACCGGCGGCCGCCTCGAGGTGCTCGACAACGTGCTCGAAATCGCCGGCCATTCCGCGCCGCTGCGCACCGGAGCGGACGGCGTGCTTCGGGAACAGTCGAGCGCCGGCGCGCCGGTGCCGGGGCTGGCGCGGATGTTCATCGGCGAGGCCACCGCAGCCGGCCTTCAGTCGCTCGTCGCCGGCTACACCGAGCTGGACGTGGTGGTGGAGGAGTTCGTTCCCGTTGACATGAGCGTGGCGCGGCCGCAGCGGATCGGTGCCGCGATGGACCGCTCCCCCATCGGCCGCGAGGGCGAGGTGGCGGCTGGCGTGAACGTGATTCTCGACGGTACGGCCGCGGCCGAGGCGGCGCAATGGGTGCGGGAGCCGGATCGCGCCGCCGCGCTTTCGCTGCTTTGCGCATCGTATGTCGGGGCGGCCGCGCCTCGGATTTTCCTGTTCGTGGACCTTGCGCCGGAGCACATCCCGCCGGCTGCGCTTGACGGCGGCACCGCCTTCGGACGGGCGGCGCTGCTCGGTAGTGCGGACGATGTCGTGCGGGTGCCGCTGGAGTTGGGCGACGCCCCCCGCGCCGGCGCACCGGTGGGCGGCGTCCGAAGCGAGTAGGCGGCCGATGTCTGCATGGGCGCAAGCCTGTGCCGTTCCTGCACCGTTTCGCCCTGAAAGTGCGCCCGATCTGAGCCCCAGCCAATCCAACAGCGCGGGTTTTGATGGCAAGCTGTTCCATTTGATACAGTTTGCTATGGGACGGATCGAAACTCGTCCTCGCCAATTCCGGTCCTTGGGCGAGCGTTGGTGCTAGGGTTCCCCTTGCGCAACTTCATTGGCTTTCATCAAGGAGGAAATCAAATGGCAGCCATCGTTGTTCACATCCCCAGCATTCCGGGCGAGAGCCTGGAGGGCGAGGGCAAGATCGATGCGCTTGGCGTGCGCGAGAGCGTCGAGATCCTGGCGTCGGGCTTCAGCCCCAACGCGGCCGTCGGGCGATCGGCTGGCACCGGCGCCCACAGCGACATCGAGATCATCAAGTACCGGGACAAGGCCAGCCCGAAGCTGGCCGAGGCGGCGGCGAACAACGTCAACTTGAACAAGGTGACGGTGGAACTGCTCACGGGTCCCGGCGGCGATGCCTACATGACCTATGAGCTCGAGAATGCGTATGTCGCCCGCATGGAGCACGAGACCTTGGACGAGTCCAACACGGCCTTCTTGGCGCACTACGATCCGGGCACGCGTGCCCGGCCAGCGCCGACCTCGGCCGGCGGCGTCACGTCGGTCGCGGCGCAGGGTGCGTCGACGACGGGCCGGGACGGCGTCCTGAGCCTGTTCCCGCAGCCTCGCGGCAACTTCACGGAGCACGAGGTCGAGCGGGTGTGGCTGAACGCGACCAAGGTCACTTGGACGTACAGGGACACCGGCAACAGCATCAACGAAACCGCGGAGGCGCGGCTGGTCTGACGGCGCGGTCGGCGTCGCCTAGGGCTGCGAGCTCCGGGTTCCGCGCCGACGCAAGTCCGCGACTGAAAGCGACTGAAAGGAGACACAAGCAATGTCAACGATTCTGGTGAACATCCCCCAGGTCAATGGCTCGAGCACGATCCAGGGGCACGAAGACGAGATCGAGTGCAACGGCATCCAGCATGCCATCAGCAAGCAGATGGTGGCCAAGGCCACGCGCACGGAAGGCGCGTCGCGGCACAGCCCCGTCCAGCTGACGCACAACATCGACCGCGCCACGCCGAAGCTCAAGGACCTGGCCACCCAAGGCACGGTGCTCGACTCGGTGGTAGTGGAGGAGATGCGCATGGTGGGCGAGGAGTTCCAGACCATCTACAAGATGGAACTCACCAACGCGTCCGTCGTCCGCGTCGAGGTGGACACGCCCGTGGACCCGACCACCAACGAGCCGGGAATGCCGATCGAGACTTTCTCGCTGGCCTACACGAGGATGGACTGGACGTACACTCCGTACGATGGCGTGACCAAGCAGCCCTCGGTGACGGGTTCGTATCCGAAGGCGTAATGTCCGGCGGCGGCCCGCGGCATGGCGGCAGGATTTCGGAGGTGGCCGTCCGCGGGCCTGCCGCTGCCCGGACAGGATTGACGGGGTGGCGAAAAAGGTTTGAAGGGTTTTGCCTGAAGGGGTTTGGCTGACAGGAGGTAACGCACATGGCTGCTGGAGCGGCGGGCGAGTTCCGATTCAAGGGCTTCTTCGTCTTCTCGGACGATAAGGGCGAAAAGACGCGGATGCCGATCACCAAGTTTGATCTATCCGAGGATTTCAACGCTGGCTGGAAGGGCTGTGTCAAGCTCGCCAAGGTAGATGCCGGCAGCAACGGGAACGCCTACATGAGCTCGCTGATGACCGCTGGCATCGTTCCCGGCAAGTCGGCCGAAGTCGAGATTATCTTTGAAGGGCAGGGCGAAGCGGCCGAATCCGCGCAGAGTGGCTTGCTGCTTCGGCGTTGGTCGGTCATGGTCGGCGCCATGGAGCCGGTGAAGTCGAATGAAGACAACGTCGTAGCCTGCGCCATCGATGTGGTGGATCCGGTGTCGTTCCTCTCTAGCCGCCCGGTCTGGGGTGCCTACCGCGGTTGTTCCGTCGCCGACATGGTGGGCGGAGCGCTGTCCATGGCGGCAGGAGGAGACGGCAAGCCGACGCGATGGCCAACGCTTTCGGGGTTCCCCACGGTGTCGATCACCCCTCGCTACCGAGACTCGCTGCAGTGGCTCGACTACGGCATCGCCGCCGGCCAGACGCTTGGCGACTGGCTGGCGGAGGTGTCGGCGCTGCTTGCGTTTCGCATCGAGCTTTGGGGGCAAGCTGATGGCGAGGTGGTGGTGACGCTCTCCGACGGTCCCGCCGCCGGCGCGGCCATCCCTGCCTACCTTGCCGGATGGGTGCCGGAACAGGGACGGACGCCCATTGCATTGACCGGCATCTTCGCCAAACCGCGGCAGCCGATTCGAGCGGTGGTGCTCGACGACGTGACCCAAGGCGCCTACCGGCAGGTTGGCGAGGGCTCGATCGCCGCGGTGGTCGCGGCGTCCGGAGTGGGCGTTGACGAAGTGTCGGATAGGATCATGGGGGATGCGTATGGCCGCATGGCGGAGGAGATCGTCCTTACTGGGCAATCCGAGCAACCCGCCGTGCAGGTAGGACGCATCATCGATCTGACGCGGGAGGTTTGGGGCAAAGTCAGCTGGCAGGTGGTGGGCGTCAAGCACGAACTGAGCGGCACATCCTATGCCAACGCGATGACCCTGTACGACGCCGAGTACCCTTGGTGTCCGCCCAGTCCGCCGGTCCATCCGGACATCATCGTCCCCGGTGCGGTGGACGGTGCCGCGTCGGCGCATACGCCGGTGAAGCGTGACCGCCTCGGCCGCATTCCCGTGCGTCTGGCGTTCCAGCAGGCCGTTGAGGCCGGTGCCGAAAGGGTGGGCGGCGCGACCGATCCGGGCGGTGCCGACGACGATCCGGGCGGTGCCGGCGACGATCCGGGCGACGACGACATCAAGCTGGCCACCGAGTTTGCGGACACCGAGCACTGGGAGGCGGAAGCGGCGGCGCTGGAGATCGGTGAGTTCGCGGATCCGTTCCCGGGCCGCTCCGACGCATCTCTGGACGGTGTCGAGATGGAGGAGCGGTCACGCCTGCTCGAGCGGCGGAATGACGCGCAGCGCTACCGCCAATGGCGTCGGCGAACGCAGCCGCTCGGCGAGGACCGGGATCTCGACGGCAGCATTACGCTCCGCGATGCCTTGGTGGAGGAATCCTTGGAAGCGGCCCTTGCCAGCGAGGAACAGCGCGATCTCTTGGAACAGTGGCACGACGCACAGCTCGGCGGCACGCTCGATGCCGACTTTCCGGACCTCAGCGACGAGGACAAGGCCCTGCTTGCCGACTACGACCGCTTGTTCGGCCCGGACGCCGCCTACGATGGCGACATCGACGTGCGACAGGCGGCAAGGGACGCGGATGCGGCCGGCCAGAAGTGGCCGGCGAGGCTCATGCTCCCGGTGGTGAATCCGATGGCGGGCGGGCTGCACGGTTTCGTGCCGGCGCACCGTCAAGGGGACGCCTGTCGGGTGGTGATGCACAACCCCTTCTCGGCGGAGGTGATGGGCTTCCAGTACCGCGATGACCGTCCTATCAACCGCACCATCGAGGCGGCGACTACCGGATTGGTGGTGGAGCACGACACCGGCCACTCTTGGTCGGGACTGGTTTTCCGGCCCATGGAGGCCATGGAGGACGAACAGTGAGAGACGTAAACAAAGGCCTGCTTCGGGCGGCGCGGAGACACGGCCCCCCAGGCGATTCCGGTTCCGATGTGCGCCTGTCCCTGTTCGTGGACGCCAGGACCGCCGACCCGAACCACACGCTCGCGCCGGACGAAGTTATTGTGGAGGAGTCGGCTGTCGGCGGGTGGCGCGGCGTCGCGGTATTCGAGGCAGATCTGCACGAGACCATTCTCGGCGCTTTCTCCGCCTTGGCGGAAGCCGATATTGGACCCGGACAGCCGATCCTGATCGCCAGGTGGCAGCAGGACGGCGACGAGGCCCCCGCCTTGCTGCGGGTCTGGCCTTCCGTGGTGACCAAGATCGCAACGACCGTGGACAAGCATGGGCGCGCCTTCAGCCATGTCCGGTTCTGCGACACGGTCACCTATCTGGGCACGAGCCGCGTCTGCGGGGCGTTCGCCGGATGCAGCCTCGCCGAGGCAGTCGGCGGCGCCATCTCGCTGGCGGCCAACGGCGAGGGCGCGCCCACCGTCGCCCCACATGTGGGAGACTTGCCGGCGCTGCATATTTCCGAGACCCTCCGGCCAGCCCTTGCCACGATTCCCTATGTTGTGGCATCCGGTGAGTCGCTCGGGGTGCTGCTGTCCGGGTTGTGTGCGCGCCTCGGCGTGCGCATGGAGATCGTTGGCCACGAAGATTCCGTCGAGCTGAGGCTGAAAGACGGTCCGCCAGCCGACGCCAAGATCCCCCTCCTCCTGCGCGAGAACGCATCGGCGACGAGCGGCGTCTTGGTCGGTCACTTGGTCCGGCCGGAACCCGATGCTCGCGACACGGTGCTCGACAATCCGTCGTCGGGCGCGACCCGGCGCGTTGTCGGTCGGGGCGTCGTGGGCCGTCTCGTGACCAGCGCCGGCACGGACTTCGACGAGTCGTCTGTGCGCGCGCAGTTCGACTCCGAGCACGCCTTTGGCAGGGGCGAGATCGCAAGGCTGGTGACGAGCCAGCCCGACATCTCTCCCGGCCGCAGCATCTACCTCGATCGCGCCATCGGCAACAGCCTGGAGTGGCAAGCCGCCACCGTGCTACACCTGATGCAGGGCGGCTTCTACGCGAACTCGGCGCTACTCAAGCGGGACGGCGAACCGCCGCGGCGAGCGCCGCCGGGCCTGTCCGGGGCGACGATGCTGACAGGTGTCGTCAATGACGGCCGCACCGGGAGCGCTGCCGTATCGCGGGACCGGCTCGGGCGGATTCCGGTGTCGCTGTCGTCGGACTATGTGGTTAGCGGCGCGCAAGCGCCGGTGCTCGCCCTTCCAGTGGTGGACCCGGTAGCCGGCGGCCGCCACGGTTTCGTTCCGCAACACCGCCGCGGTGACCGCTGCCGGATCGCGATAAACCACCCGCTCGACGTGGAGGTGGTGGGCTTTCTGTACGACGACCATCGCGGTGTCGCAGCCGATGTCGGCAGCGGCTCGGGCATCGTCGTCGAACACAGGGGCGACGAATGGTCCGGGATGCTGTTCCAGCCCGATGACGAGGTCGAGGAGGCCTGATGCTCGCCGTGTCGGTGCGCTCGGCGCGGTCGATGACCGGCGCTGGCGCGAGGCCCCTGCGGTTGCCGTTCGGAGTGGCTCCCGGTGTCCACTAGCGGCTGGTCGATCACCTATCCGCAGCTAATTGCCTTCGGCGCTAGGGCGCTGTCGGTACCGGGACGCGGCAACGTCCTGTGCGCGTCTGCGGTGGTGCCGTTTCGTCTGGCGGACGGAGAGATTGTCGCCGCTGCCCAGTGGTACTCCGCGGTGCGCGCCCATGCTGGCGATGGTGCCATTCCGGATGCCGTGGCGCCGCTGCCGGGGGCCGAGCTGCTGGTGCTCGGTCCGGTAGGGCCGCTGTCGCGGGAACCCCGCGACTGCATCGTTCGCTGCGGTGCCGTCAATCGCCGGCTTCTGCTTGCTGCGGACGCCGACGACGAAGGGCCATTGTTCCTCGGTCCCGACGCCGCCCTGTGGCACGAACGGGACAACCCCGTGGGCCGCGGCGGGCCCGGCGATGCGCGCCCGCCGCTGGTGCGCGACAAGGATGAACCCGGACGCCCGGTCTGGCTCGGCCCCACCGGTCTCGATCATCCGGCCAGACAGCGCCACGCCGGCAATCCCGGCGATGACTCGGTCGGCGGCTGGCCCGGCGACGCCAGCGCCGCCTCGCTGCACGACGCCCACGAGGCGTTTTGGGCCGACGGGCTGTTTGCCGGCGATCCGCTGCGCCTTGGCGGCGTCGGCGACGAGGACATCGACGTCGACCTGCCGCCCTACCGGGTGTCGCTGGCGGTCTGCCGCGGCGTAGAAGGCGTGTGGACCCTGCTCGACTCGCGCATCCATGTCGTCGCCGTCGTGCCGATGGCCGGCATCGGCGCCATGATTTGGCGTGGCGCGGTCGATCTGGGCGGCGATGTCATGGGCGAAGACATCGCCGCCGTGGTTGCCGCCTTGGACGATGCCGACGCGCCCGAGCGCGACCCGGACGACCTCGCCGAGGTGGTGTTGCTGCGCTGGGAGGAACCGGCGCACGCGACCGACGATCGCCCGCTTCTTCCGCCGAGCCTGCACCACCTGGTCGATCTGCCCTTCGATGCCCTGCCGGAGGGCGGCGATCCGCGCCAGGCGGCCGCCCAGGCTTGGGCGCTCGAAGAGATGGGCCTCGACAGGAACCCCTACGAGAACGTGGCGACGGACGGCGACGCCTTGGCGGCGAAGGCCGTTGATGCCGTGCAGCAAAATCCCATGGACGCGGCTGCGATCGGCGAGGTGGCCGATGCGGTTGCCGAGCATGCGAAGGAACGCCACCGGGCGATGGGCTTTGGCGACGTTGCACCGCCCGAGGTGCAGCCGGCGGTGCCGCGCGGCGACGCGCTTGACGACGAGGTGTCGCGCCGGCTCGCCCTGCCGTACCAGACTCCCCACGAACTCGCCATTGTCGCCAATCTCGAGCGGGTGCCCCAAGGTGCCCCCGACGTCGGCGAGACGCTCGACCGGTTGGCGCAGGCGCGCGTGGAGAGTCCGGACGCGCCGCTGTTCTGGCCGCCGCTGCCCCTTGGCGAGGCCGTGCGGTTCGGCGAGGCGCTGCTCGGCCGCCTCGGCGACGGCGACCTGCCGCGCCATGCGGACGTCAGCGGGGCGCAGGTTGGCGATGCGCCGGCGGTCGATCCGCGCTTGGCGCCGCCGCCGAACGAGGAGGACAGCTACGTCTGGTATGGCCCTCGCCCGCCCGCGCTCGAGACCCCGGGCACGCTGGCGCGGCTCGAACGGCGTCATTCGGTGCGCGGCCGTCGCTTGGACGGACTGCTCGCCGAGGAAACCGGCTGGCGCGGCATCGTCTTCGAGAACTGCGAGTTCATGGATTCTTCGTTCGCGAATGGTTACTTCGAGAACTGCGAGTTCGTCCGCTGTACCTGGGAGGGAAGCAACGTCACTGCCGTAACGTTCGTCGACTGCCGGTTCGAGTCGTGTTCGCTGGCGCGCCTGACGGCCGACGACCCAGTGTTCATGGCGTGCGAGTTCAACGATTGCCACCTCGAGAAAATGTCTTTGCACGATGTCGCCGCGCGCGACCTGACCTTCAACGGCGGCACTTGGGCCAGCGTCGATTGGCAGGAAGGCATGCTCGTCAACCTCAGCGTCGCGGGAACGGAACTCGCGGAAACCACCTTCGCCATGGTGCGTGCGGTGCACATCGTCTTCGAGGACGTCTCCATGCGTCAGGTTTCGGCGCTGGGGCGGGGCTTTCCGTACGCGACTTTCCGCAACGTGAACATGCATCGGTGCGGGTTCGTCGGGTTTCATTTCGACAACTCGCGCTGGGAACTCGTCCGTGCGGAAGAGTCGGGCATGACGAACTGCGTGTTCGCCGAAGCGGCGGTGGCTCGCGATTGCGAGTTTCGCCGCTGCGACTTCACCGGTGCCGCGTTCACTGGTGCCGACATCGGCGGCGCCCGTTTCGTCGAGTGTACGATGACGTTCACGGGCTGGAGCGGCGCCGCGGCGGAGGATGCGTGGTTTTTCGGCTCCAACCTGCGGGGCGTGCATTTCAGCGATGCGCGCCTGGCGCGGGCGGTGTTCTGCGACGCGGACATCCGCGATGCGGTGTTCCGGGAAGAGGAGACCATCGGCGCGGATTTCACGGGCACATGCCGGGCTGGTGTGGCGTGAGGAAACTGGCGGTTTGGGGTTTACGGCGATGCGGGTGACTTGGTATGGTTTCGGGTGTTTTTCTCGGTGGGCGCGGTGCTGGCTGCGAGAGAGGCGGTGGGCGTGAGCGGGCGAGTGCGAGTAGCAGGGGGAG
>VXSY01000244.1 GCA_009837725.1 Gammaproteobacteria bacterium
TGGCACCATCCCATTATCCCACGAGGCAGACTTTGTTCAGAGCTTCCCTAGGGCGATGAGCTTGTCTGGCGTGATTTCCCCGCCAGCCACCCGGGGCACGATGGAGTAGGTGCCGTTTTTCTGCATGTTGGCGAGGAAGTGGTCGTTGGTGTCCTGCAACGGCACGTGCTTGGGCCTAAGCACGTGGTCGTTCCAGCAGGCGGCGAAGATGGACGCGGCGGCGGGCTTGCAGATGTCGCAGCCCCGACCCCTGCCGTGCTTCTCGATCAGTTCGGCAAACGTGGTGATGCCACGCGCTCGCACGAGGTGGTAGAGCTCCTGGCGCGTGTGAGGGAAGTGCTCGCAGATGTCGGTGTTGATCTCGACGCCCTGGCGCTCGAGTTCGGCGTTCAGCACCTGCGTCACGAGCGGGGCGCAGCCGCCGCAGCCGGTGGCCGCCTTGGTGCAGCTTCGGACGGAACCAAGCGTCGTTGCGCCCTCGCAAACGGCGGCGACGATGGCACCCTTGGAGACATCGTGGCAGGAGCAGATCTGGGCTTCGTCCGGCAGGGAGTCGACGGCACCGGCCGGCATCCCGCCCCCCTCCCGCTGCGGCAGGATCAGGGCATCGGGATGTTTCGGCAGCGTCAGTTCGTTGCGCATCGTCTGCAGCAACATGCCGTAGTCGGCGGTGTTGCCCACCAAGACGGCGCCCAGGAGTTTCTTGCCGGTCTTGTTGACGACGATGCGCTTGTACACCTGCTCGCGTTCGTCGATGTAGGTGTAGGTGCTCGCGCCTCGACCGCGACCGTGGGCATCGCCGATGCTGGCGACATCGACGCCGAGGAGCTTGAGCTTCGTGCTCATGTCGGCGCCGCGGAAGGTGGTGGAGTCGTCCTCGGCCAGAACGGCGGCGGCGACCTTGGCCATCTCGTAGCCGGGTGCCACGAGGCCAAAGATGCGACCGTCGTAGAGGGCGCACTCGCCGATGGCGAGGATGTTGGGGTCCGAGGTGCGGCAGCCTTCGTCGATGACGATGCCGCCACGCTCGCCCACTTCGAGCCCAGCGTCGCGGGCCAGTTCGTCGCGGGGGCGGATGCCGGCGGAGAACACTACAAGATCGGTTTCGAGCGCGGTGTCGTCGGCGAACTCCATGCGGTGGCGGGATGATTCCCCATCGACTATGCGCAAGGTGTTCTTGCCGGTGTGTACCTCCACGCCGAGCTTTTTGACCATGCCTCGCAGCATCGTCCCGCCGCCGTCGTCGAGTTGCGTGCCCATGAGTCCTGGCGCGAACTCGACGACATGGGTGGCGAGCCCCATGTTCTTGAGCGCATTGGCGGCTTCGAGCCCGAGCAGGCCGCCGCCAACGACGACGCCGACGGCCCCGCCAACGCCGGAAGCCTGGATGCCGTCGAGGTCTTCGATGGTGCGATAGGGGTGGCAGTGCGGCCGGTCGCGCCCCTCGATGGGCGGCACGAAGGGGTACGAGCCGGTGGCCAGAACGAGCGTGTCGTATTCGACGATGCGGCCTTGGGTCGTGGTGACGGTCTTGGCGTCCCGGTCTATCTCCTGCACGCCTTCGCCGATGTGAACGGTGGCGGCCTCCGGAGGTGTCCCAAGCGCCAGATCGTCAGCGCTGGTTCCCGCGAAATACTCGCTGAGGTGAACGCGATCGTAGGCGCCGCGAGGCTCCTCGCCGAACACGGTCACCCCAACTCCGGGGATGTCCGCCGCAAGCTCCACGAAGCGATGCCCCACCATCCCATTACCGACCACGACAACCTGATGGTCGGCAACGCTGCTCTGTCCGCTTGGCAAATCCATGGGCCACGCTAAGCAACACGCGTGCCAACCGCGAAACCAGCGCCGGTCAGGAAGAAAAAAGGCCTCGTCCCAGCCAACCACGGTGCAACCAACAACCGGATGCCCCCCGATGGCGCAGAACGAGCGCAACGCGCGCACCAACGAGCCGTGGACCAACGGCCGTTGACTTTGGCCATGCGATAAGGCGACGCTTGGCCGTTCGGGCAGCGAATGGCGTCTGTATGGTTCGAAGACGGAGCGCTGGAGGGAAGCTACGGATCGGCGACCATTGGTCGGCGATCAGCATCATCGCGCAGTCGCAGGACAACCCGCTCAAGGCGGTCGCGGAGTTCGTCGAGAACAGCATCGATGCCGGCGCGAAAGAAATCCAGATCATTCGGGGTCGGAAGCAGAACGCGCCGTTCCTGAAAGTGATTGACGATGGCGAAGGGATTCGTCGTGACGCCACCGGCGCACCCGACTTCCACTATGTGGCGACCCACATCTGCGACTCGATCAAGAGGCGCCTCAAGAAAGACGGCGCCCAGGGCATTCAGGGCGAGTTTGGCATTGGCCTCTTGAGCTTCTGGACCCTCGGCGAAAACCTCAAGCTGAGTTCGCCAGCCGCAGACGGAACCGTGCACGAGATGTCGATGCGACGCGGCGACGAAGGCTTTGCAGTCAAGGTTCGCCACACCTTGGTCGCCGAAGCAGTCACCACCCTCGAAGTTTGGCCGCTGTTGTCCGGCGTGCGTCAGTTCAACGGCGAAAAGCTGAACTGGTACATGGCTGCGGAACTGCGGGACCGCATTCGCCAAACCGGTGTGCGCGTGCGCATCAACGACCGCACGGCGCGCAAATCCTTCGCCGTCACGCCGCGAGAATTCGACGGCCGACTGATCCACGAGATCGGCAACCCGGCAACCCGGTTCGGCGAGGTCGGGCTCGAGCTTTACCTCGACGATCCCTCGCCTGACAGGGTCGTGTCGCTATATAGGAACGGCACCCGCGTTGACGAACTCCGAGCCTTCGGTGGCCTTCAGGAGGGCCCGTGGAGCAGCGGCTACATTGACGGCTTGGTTGACGCGCCCTTCCTCAATCTCACGCCGGGAACCCGCACAGGCGTGATTCACGACGAGGCGTTTGCGGCGATGTGCGAGGGCATCGAGTCCGTGCGGGCCCCCCTCGAAGCCTTGATCGCCGACCTCAAGCGCGCAGAAGAGCAGCGCGCCAGCGAGCGGACGCTCAAGTCGATCCGCCGCGCCTTTCGTGAAGCACTGCTTGCGTTGCCGGCCGAGGAGTACGACTGGTTCGAGGTGCATCGCACCGCACCGTCTGGCCGGGCGGAGTCATCCACGGCGCCGGCATTGGCGCCAACCGAGTCGAGCCGCGACTTGGAGGTGCGCGACGGCCCGGAACCGAACCAAACGCCGCAACCGCCAGCCGCGTTCTTCGAGACCGCGGGTCCGCTCTATAGCGTGCGTGTGTCGCCTGCATCTTCGGTGGTCAAGATCGGCGCAAATCGCACTTTGCGGGCCGTCTGCCGGGACCGATCGGGCAGACAGGTCGACGACGGCGTGGTGTTCGCATGGACTGTCGTCGAGGGCGGCGGATCCATCGCCGATCCGCACGCGGAGGTCATCGACTTCCGCACTCCTGATGAACCTGGCCTGACAACTCTGAACCTCGTCGCGACGCAACGGGATGTCGTCTGCGAGGCGAAGGCGCTTGTCACGGTCACTGACTCGCTGCTGCCGAGCCGCGACGGAACGGCAGCCCGGCAGGGACTTCCTGGCTACACCTACGAGAACTCTCCGGGACAGCTTTGGCGTTCACGCTACGAGGTGGACAGGGAACTCATCGTCATCAACAGCGGGCATCGGGATTTCGTGTTTGCGTCCGGCTCCCGAGCGTCCCATCTGCGCTACATCGCCAGGCTGTTCATCAAGGAACTGGTGCTGCACAACTTCCGCGGCGCCGCGGCTCCCGAACTCCTCGACCGTGTGCTCGAACTGACGCTCTATATGGAGAGCAACCTCAAGTAGCCGGGCCCTTTTTGCCGTGGTCCCAGCGCTGACGGCGTGTCGGCAGTTCGCTAGGAGCCAGCGCCGTAGAAACGGCGCTGGCTCCTAGCCGGAGGGTGAGCGTAAGCGAACCCGTAGGCCAGCAGTTGCGAAGCAACTGCCGACGCGCTCGCAGAGCGCGCTAGCGCGAACTGCTGGCCTTCGCGCTATCAGTGCAGCGGAGCAATGCCGGCAATGTCCAACGCGACGTGGCGGATGCTCCTGCGTTGCCATGTGTAGGCCACATGCACTTGATCGTCAATGCAGATGATGGCGGGATAGGAGAACTCGCCTTCGGTGTCTTCCAGCACATGTGTCTGCCGCCATGGGCCGTCCGCCTCGCGCACGGCGAGAGCCAGCGGTGTGCGCGCCCCACCCCAGCGACCGGTTGGAGTTGCAACCGGGTTGTAGGCAAGCACGGCGCGGCCGTCTGGAAGACTAGCGGCGTCTATCCCGGAGTTGGGGTTGGGCAGTGGTGTGGCCTCGAGGGGCGACCAGCTCCTGCCATCCGCGCTCTGCGTTCGGGCGATCACGCCAGCCTTGGTTCGCACCAGTGCCTCGAACCCACCATCGACTCGGAGCACCGTAGGCTGGATGGCCGAGAAGCCCTTGGGATCAGGAACGTCGTGGCGGGTTGGCTTCGGGTCACCCTTCCCTGCCAGCCAAGCCTGCGGCAGAATCTCGAAGTGGCAAGTCCAGCCACCCACCTCCAAGCTCGACGGGCACAAGAGGTCGCCGTTCGCGAGCATGAGGGGCTTGTTCTTGATGGGCCCCAAAAAATCGGTTGGCAACGCTGGTCCCGCCTCCCAACGCACACCCCCGTCGCACGAACGCGTCATCTCGCCGTGCCACGTTCCGGGGCTCTTGCCCACCTTGTAGAAAAGCAGCAAGCCATCGGCGGTGTCGGCAAGAACCGGGTTCCAGCACGCTTGACCGTCGCCATCCGCCACCTGACGAGGCGCTTCCCAGTCGCCTTCGCCGGGATCAAGCCCCCGACTTGCCGCAACCCAGATGCCGACATCAGGGTTCTTCTCCTGCGTGCCGCCAAACCAGATCACCACAAGCCGATCCGCCAAGGCGACGATGGTGGCCGCATGGCATGCCGGAGTCGGCGGATTGTCAGGATCGAACACGAATGCCATCTCACTGCGCTCTACATTGCGGGGGAATTTCCTCGGAGTCCCATGGGGGCGAGCCATCGAGGCGCCTTCATGCCGAAACCTCACTGCGCCAAACCACGGGGCGAAGCAACAGGATGGCGACCGTCACGAGCAGTAGCAAGATCGCCAACGCCGGGAACAGCACCTGCAACGTCACCCACTGGCCCAGCGCCGCCAAAGGCAGGGTGACGATTTGGGCGATGCCCATGTTGAGGTTGAGGACACTCATCACCCGACCGCGCAAGCCTGCCGGCGCCACGAGCTGGATCAAAGCCGTACCGGCGATTTGCGAGGTGGCCATGGCAATGCCGAGGCCGAAGTTGCCGATGACGGCGTTGGCGGGGGTGTGGCCCCCGCCGAAGACGAGGAACGACAGTCCGAACCCCACGGCGCTCAGGGCGACGATGCGGCCCTTGCGCTCATAGCCGGAGAAGCGCGCCATCATGCCGGACGCGAGCACCGCACCGATGCCCCAGGTGGCGGCAACCAAGCCGAAGTCCCGCACGGGAACACCCACCACCGTGGTGATCCAAGTAGGGCCCAAGTTGGCGACGGCTGGGAAGCCGAGGCCCATCATGGTGACCAGCAGCACCACTACCCAGAGGATTCTCGGCTCCCGCCTGGTATAGGCCAGCCCTTCCCCGATGTCGCGCAGCACGTTGCCGAGGCTGAATCTTGTGGCCGGGCGACGGTGCTGCGTGCGGTGGCGCATCAGCAGCAACGCCACCACCTCTGCCAAGTGGCCGAATGCACCGACGAGATAGCCGACACCGGGGCCAAAGGTGGCGATTACGAAGCCCGTGCCCACCAACGCCACTGGCAAGGCGACCTGACCGCCAGCGGCGTTCAGTGCAATGCCGGAGGTGGTTCGCTCACGTCCCAGAATGTCGGGGACGATCGCCTGCCGCGTGGGCGCGTCGATGGAAGCGAGCGCCGACGAGACGAACACCAAGGCATAGAAGAGGACAAGGTTCGATCCCTGCGCGTCCCCCACAATCATCAGCACGCCGATGGCGATGTTGAAGCCGAGCGCGGCCAGTTGGGTGACGATGAGCAGTATGCGGCGGTCGAATCGATCCGCGAGCGCGCCACCGTAGAGGCCAAACAGGAGCATTCCACCACCGCGCACTGCGGCGATGAGACCCACGAGCACGATACGAAGGTCTTCCTCGGCGCTGGCCTGCACCCAGATGATCTGCGCCACGAACTGAAACGGGCTCAAGGCGTGGGCGATCAGGAGGCCCAGGAAGAGGAGGCGGAAGTCGCGCACGGCGAGCGGCGCAAACATGCCATGGGATCGTGCGGCGGAGGCGTCGGAAGGCAATAGACGAATGAGGTCCGCCAGCCGGCGGCCCGTTGCGGCAAAGCTCAAGCCTAACCCTCTGAACGCTGCGATGTCGCGCGGGACCGCGGCAAGTCACGTTGGGCGAGAATGCGCGCTCGAACGAGCGCCCGTGCAATCCACGCCCAATGAAGAGGTGACGAAGACCGTTGGTCAGCAAGGAACCGAACGCGAGACGCGTCCTCGTGTGGATGTGCGTGTTGATCGCCGTCAACCAACTGGGTTTTGGTGCGGTGATTCCGGTGCTGCCGCTGTACGCACAGTCGTTCGGCGTGTCGCAGGCGGCAATCGGAGCGACGGTGGCCGTGTATGGGCTGGCACGGGTTCTGCTCAGCATCCCCACCGGCAAGGTGGCGGATTGGCTGGGGCGGCGTTCGGCGCTGGCCGCCGGTGGCGCGCTTTCCGCAATCGGCAATCTCTGGTGTGCCGTGGCAGGAAGCTACGCCGAACTCGTGCTGGCGCGGTTCGTGGCCGGCGCCGGTGCCGGCGTGGTTCTGACCGCGGGGATGATCGTGCTGGCGGACATCACCCGCACAGCCACGCGAGGCCGAACGATGGCCATCTATCAGGGCACGTTCCTGTTCGCGGTGGGCATCGGGCCGTTCCCCGGCGGCTTCCTCGCCGAGCGGTTTGGGCTCGACGTGCCGTTTCTGGTTTACGGCGCGGCGAGTGCCGTTGTCACCGCGGTGGCATGGTTCGGCGTTGCGGAAACCCGCCCATCGGCGCACGCGGACGCGCAAGGTGGCACCGCGCTGCCGCTGCGCCAACAGCTTCGCGTGCTTGCAGCCAATGTGGGCTTCCTGCTCACCTGCACGCTGAGTCTCGTCGGCGCGGTCGCCCGAACCGGCGCGTTGTTCAGCGTCGTGCCGGTGCTGGCTCGGGACCGGCTGGACCTCACGGCAACCCAGATCGGCTTCGGCTTCGCCATCGGCAGCATCCTGGGGTTGCTCATCACCTACCCCGCCGGCGCCCTGGTGGACTACTACGGGCGCAAGACCGTCATCGTGCCGGCGACGTTCTTTACCGCCGCCTCCATGCTGGCATTCAGCCTCGCGCCCGACTATGCCTGGTTCCTGCTCGCCTGCGCTGTATGGGGCGGCGCAACTGCTGCGAGCGGCGCAGCACCAGCAGCCTACGCAGCAGACTCAGCTCCGCCCGGAATGAATGCGGCAACCATGAGCGCCTATCGAATGCTGAGCGACATCGGCTACGTCGCCGGTCCCATCCTGCTCGGTGCCCTGGGCGACTGGCAGGGGCTCGACGCGCCGATGTGGGCCGCCGCCATCGCGTTGGCGGTCGCTACTGCGCTATTCGCAACCCTGGCGCCCGAGACGCATCGAGGGAAACGCTAGGGTGCTTGGGTGAGACGCCGCCTCGCGTCCTACACAACCGCCGCGAGCGCAAGCACCGCTGGCATCCCGCGGCCACACTGCTGCCATTCGCCGTCGTCGCTCACGCGCCAGACTTCGCCTGTGTCGGTGCCAACAAGGACACCACCGGGCACCTCTGGGTCCACGGTAAGGCCGTGGAAGTTGGCGGCGCTCGGCGAGTGCGCCTCGTCGCACAGCGAGCGCCACGACTCGCCGCCGTCCTCCGAACGGAACAGCATCGCCTTTGAGCCGCCCTTCTCGCGGTGGTTCGAGAATGCCGTCGGGGCGCTTGCCACAGTGAGGCCATAGGGCGCGCGGGCGTCCACGCACATCGGTCGCGAGTAGCGCGGCGTGATGCCCTTCCAGGCGTACGTCCACGTAGCGCCGGCGTCGTCCGAGCGGAAGACGCCAGCATTGGGCTCCACCATCTCGGCCACTCCGTCGAGCCGACCGTAGCCGGTGGAGGCGTAGAGCGTGTCCGGTTTCGCCGGATGCGGGAACATCATGTGCAGGTCAGGATTGTCGCCCGGCAGCACCATCTGCCACGTCTCGCCAGCGTCCTCAGAGACCGCAATGCCACCCACCTCGACGCCAACCCAAAGCCGCTTCCCGGCCGCCACCAGCGCTCTGGCCCTCGCCCCTACCGGCGGTTTCACCGGCACACACCACCCGCCTTCCTCTGCCAAGCGGGCTAGGGCAGGAAGCTCTGTCCAGCTATCGCCATTGTCGTCGCTGCGGAAAAGGCCCGTCGGCGCCGTGCCGGCATAAATCGAACCATTGCCGTCGCCCCGAACCTGCCACACCTCGCGACCCTCGAGCCCCGACGACTTCCACGCCTTTCCATCGTCGGAGGCGAACAGTCCATCGCCCGTGCCCGCGAACAGCCGCCTGCCCACTTGCACGAGCTCGCGCACGCCGCGGCTCTCATGAACCTGCTCGGCACCATCCCCAGACAAGGAGAAGACGCCTCGTGCCGTTCCTGCGTAGATGTCCATCTTGTCCTCCAACCAAACGACCACCCAACCTTACCGCCAGCAGACTATCGGATTCGGCCGCGCAGCGGCGAAATCCGACGGGTGCTTGGCGTCGCTACGAGCGAGTTCGAGCGCGCGCGCCCTTCAGGGCGCGCTAGCCGGCCACGTTACTCGGCGGCGGCCCCATCCTCCTCCAGCATCACCAACAGCGCGCCGTTGTCCACTTGATCGCCGGCGGCGACGTGTACCTCCGTGACGCTGCCGTCGAAGGGGGCGGTGATGCGGTGCTGCATCTTCATGGCTTCGATCACCAAGAGGAGTTGACCCGCCTGAACCGTGTCGCCGACGCCGATGTGGGTGGCGAGGACGTTGCCTGGCATGGGGGCGGTGAGCCCGCCCTTGATGTCGAGGAGGCCGGGAACGGGCAGGCGGGGGAGTTCCTCGATCTCCACGTCACCCGAGGGGCCGTGGACGAGCCAGTTGTCGCCGTGTTCGGTGACCGACATTCGCGCTCGGCGACCGTCGATTTCGAGGTCCACCGTGCCGCGTTCGGCGTGGAAGACGGCGACGGTGGATTGTTCGCCGGCAACGTCCATCTCGAAGGAGCCGTTGCGCTGCGAGCGGTACTCGATGGGGATTTCCTCGTCGCCCACGCGATACCTGGTGCGCTCCGGGGGCATGCGGGAGTTGCGCCAGCCGCTCGGGAAGCCGCTCAGGGTCTTCGCCAGCGCCCGCCGCTTGGCTTGGGCGTACATCGCGGCGGCGATGGCGGCATCGGTGACTTCCTGCGGGCTCACGTCCCGCGCCCGGGGCGGGGCAATGCGCTCGATGAAGTCCGTAGTGGTGTCGCCGGCGATGAACGCAGGATGGCGGAGGGTCGCGACGAGGAAGTCGCGGTTGTTGCTGAGGCCCTGCAAGCGGGTTTGTTCAAGTGCCCGGGCCAGTCTGGAGGCGGCTTCACGCCGGGTCGGGGCGTGGGTGATGACCTTCGCGATCATCGGATCGAACTCCTGGCTCACGGGGCTGCCGGACTCGACGCCGGAGTCGTAGCGGGCGGCGCCTTCGGCCGGCACCCACTCGAGCACTGTTCCGGGGGATGGCAGAAAGTCCCGCTCGGGGTCCTCTGCGTAGAGCCGTGCCTCGATGGCATGGCCATCGATGGTGAGGTCGTCCTGGGTGTAGCCAAGCTCCTCACCCTCGGCGATGCGGAGCTGCTCGCGCACGAGGTCCAGCCGCCGTTGCACGCCGCCTTGGGCGAGTCGGGCGATCTCTTCGGTGACGGGATGCTCCACTTGCAGCCGGGTGTTCACTTCCAGGAACCAGAAGTCGTCGCCATCAAGCAGGAACTCGACAGTGCCGGCGGAGGAATAGCCGATCTGTTTTGCGGCGGACACCGCAGCCTCGCCCATGCGGGCCCGCAGCTCGCCAGTGACCGCAGTTGAAGGCGCTTCCTCGATGATCTTCTGGTGGCGGCGCTGGATCGAGCACTCCCGCTCGAATAGGTGCACCAAGTTGCCGTGGGTATCGCCGAGAATCTGGATTTCCACATGGCGGGCGGAAGTTACCCAGCGCTCGAGGAAGAGGGTGTCGTCGCCGAAGGCGGCGCCGGCCTCGCGGCGGGCGCCGGTGACGGCTTCTTCCAAGCCCTCGGGGTTTTCGACGACCCTCATGCCACGCCCGCCGCCGCCGGCGGAGGCCTTCACCAGCACGGGATAGCCAATCTTCTCGGCAGCCGCCTCGATGTTCTCGCCGGGCTTCAGCTCAATGGCCGGCAGCGTAGGCACCTTGGCCTCTTGGATGATGCGCTTGGCCGAGAGCTTGTCGCCCATGGCGGCGATGGCTTCCGAGCTTGGGCCCACCCAGAGGATGCCGGCGCGGGCGACGGCATCGGCAAAGCCCGTGTTTTCGGAAAGGAAGCCGTAGCCAGGGTGGACGGCGTCGGCGCCGGTGCGCTGGCAGGCGGCGAGCACCTTGTCGGCATCGAGGTAGGTCTCGGCGGAGGTGCGGCCGCCGAGGGCAATGGCAGTATCGGCCTCCCGCACAAAGGGCGCGCCGACATCGCCGTCCGCATACACGGCAACCGTGCCGATGCCCATGTCATGCGCCGTGCGGATGATCCGTCGGGCAATCTCGCCCCGATTGGCGATGAGCAGGCGACGAATGGGCTGAATCGCGTTAGCTGGCATGGAGGGACCTCATGGGTTGTCTGGGGCGGATTGCACGTGCCTGCAGAGGCGGGCGAGAAACGAACCACACGGGCGCGGCGTCGTGCACGGAGGGTTCATAGGCGCTGCTCCAACGCCAGTCTTCGGGAGCGTCGCACAGGCCGGCATTGACGGGGTTGGCGCGGATGTAGTCGGCGGTATTGGCGAAATGGTCGTCGTTGCGGATCATCCGGTCGAAGTAATCGGCGTGCCAGAACGGCCCGGTGAGACCAGCTAGGCGGTTTGCGCGCTTCGCCGTGTAGGACTTCCAAGAGTGCACAATCGACGACAGGGGGATCGCGCCAAGCGACGTGAACAATGCATGCACATGATTGGGCATGATGACCCACTCGTGCAGGACGTAGCGTTGGCCGTCGAAGTGCTGAAGCGCGTCCCGTACCGTCGCTGCAATGTCGGGATTGCGCAACCAGCACGCACCGTAACCCGCGTCCAGCGCAACATCGAACCTTCTGCGCCGGTCGGCCTCCAATCCCGGGTGGTTGCCCACGGACGACCTGCTCGCCAACCTGCGGCGCACCTTCGCCGGCAGGCTGTCGGCCAATCGAAAGCAAACGTGCTGCGCAACCCCACCGGCCTCCACATGCGGTAGGCGGGTGCGATGGTTCACGGTCTTCGGAACAACGCCCACGCTTTTGGCATCAGGCGCGGGCTCGCGCCCGCGATGGAGGGCGGGACGCCCGCGATGGAGGGCGGGACGCCCGCGCTCCTTGGGTCGTTCGCGTTGACCATGGGCCGCGACCTTCGGTTCCTC
>VXSY01000162.1 GCA_009837725.1 Gammaproteobacteria bacterium
GTCTTCCACCGCCCCTTCTTCAACATGAACTTCGACGCGGTGGAAGCGCTGATGGAGCGCGACTGGGTAGTGCCGGGCCTAGGCGATGCCGGCGCCCACGTCTCGCAGATCATGGACTCCGGCTGGGCCTCGTTCCTTCTCAGCCACTGGGTGCGCGACCAAGGCAAGCTCTCGCTCGCGGAAGCGGTTCGCCGCATGACCAGCTCCGCCGCCCGCGTGTTGGACCTCAGGGACCGCGGCACGCTGGCCCTTGGAATGAAGGCCGACATCAACGTGCTGGACCCAGAGCGGGTGGAAGAACGCCGCCCCGAAGTCGTCCGCGACTTCCCCCACGGCAAGAGCCGCCTCATCCAACGCGCAGTGGGCTACAAGGCCACCGTCGTCAACGGCCAGGTGATCCTTCGCGACGACGAGCACACGGGCGAACGCCCCGGAAGGGTGATCCGCAGCAGGAGTTAAGCGCCGCAAAACACGATTCGTAGGGGACGGGACAAGCCCCGCCCCTACGGGCGGCACTTGCTTTGCGGTTGGGTTCCTGGGGACTCCTTAAGCCGGTTCGGCCAGGAACACCGGGATCTTGCGGCTGGTCTTGTTCTGGTAGTCCTCGTAGGGGGGATAGGCGGCGACGGCCAGGGCCCAGAGCCGAGCCCGTTCGGCATCGTCCGTGATTTCCCGCACGCGCATCTCGAATACATCCGCACGGTCACGAATCTGCACCGAGGCGTTGGCGCGGAGGTTGTAAACCCACACGGGGTTCTTCGGCGCACCGCCTTGGGAACCTACCAAGACGTAGCTGCCGCTGTCCTCGACACGCATCAGCGGGGTCTTGCGGACGGCGCCGGTCTTGTTGCCGGTGTGGGTGACGATGATGCAGGGGAGGCCCGTCTGCATGAACTCCACGCCCTCGGCGCCGTTGCTGCCTTCGTATAGCTCCACCTGATCGCGCACCCACTTGATGGGCGTAGGGATGTACTCGGCCACTTTTCTTGACCCCCTCTTGCTGGCAAAGGAGAAAGCGTATCAGAGCCCGGCACCAAGACCGGTGGCTATACTCGACCTCCCCCTTGAGGCCGTGGCCCACATCCCATGAACGAGACACCGAACCGCACGCAGAACGGGGTTCCGGACATCCCATCTGAGTTCCTGGCGGAGAACGTGGCAGCGCTGTCGGATGACGCATCCCAGCTTCAAGATGCACGCTGGTTTCGTTCCGGCGAGCCGTTCCGCTCCATGCACCGCAACAACCCGTGGCTGAAGCCGCCGGTGGGTGGCAATGGCCTCCGCGCAGAAAGGCCCGAGGGTTCCCTGACAAAGCGCTTCCACTGCCCACTGTTCGAGGCTGGCCGCAGCGCCGAAGGCGGGGGGCTGAACGGAACGCCCTACTACGACACCACCGTTCCTCGCAAGCACGACTACTGGAGGCGCTTCGACGACCTGCCGCGGGAAACCAAGGACATCCACAAGGCGCGGCGCGACCTCGACAAATACGGCTTCTGCCTCATCGAAGACGCCATGAGCGAGTTTCAGTGCGGCCACATGCTGGACCGTCTGAAGCGTCAGGCGGAAGCGGAGCGGGAGTGCGGCCTCGCCGACATGACGCCGCACTTCCACATCATGTGGACGCTCGTCAACAAGGGCGAGTGCTTCGCCAAGTGCATCGAGTTCGACCCGGAGTGGGTGCAGGGTGGACCGATGCTCGAGCAACTCAATGAGGAACTTCTCGGCCCGGGCAACTACGCCTATTCCTTCGCCTCAAACATCGCCCGCCCGGGCAGCTATCCCCAGAACCTGCATCAAGACTCGGGCGCCATCCACCCGATCCAGACACCCCACGCGCCGATCCTCGTCAACACCGTGTACATCATGCAGGACGTGAACGAGGTGAACGGCGGCACGCTGGTGATTCCCACCAGCCACCGCCTGGTCTCCCAGGTGCCCGCCGGCGGCGAAGTGGGGCCCCTGCCACCGGCGGTGAATGTGGAAGCCAAGGGTGGAACGGTGATGCTGATGGACGGTCGCCTGCTGCACGGCACCGGCGTCAACCACACCGACGAATGGCGCTACATCATGACCAACTCGAACGTGAAGCCGTGGCTGCGCCAGCAGGAAAACTGGCAGCTATCGGTCGATCCAGAGGTGCTGGCGAACGCATCCGACAAGCTCCTCGCCCGCATGGGCTACCACTCGTCGGGCCTGCTCGAAATCGCCTCCTACTCCGGCCCCAAGACTACCGTTGGGATGCGCTTGGCGATGGAAAGGGGCGAATACCGCCGCATCCGCGCCATGGACTCGCCCGTGCCAACCGAACTCCGCGACCAGCTAACGATCTATCGCATGAAGCAGCGCATCGAGGCCGCTAGGGCGCAGTGACGGGCGCTCCTTCGTAGTTTTCCAACCCGCCGAGGACGCCGGGTCGCCGACGCACAGGGAACCGGGCGGCGCGTACCCCGTATTGTGAGCGGGTGCCTATTCGATTGCCGTAAGTTCCGACACCACCCTCGCGCCCATCGCAGGCTGCGTCAGATCGGTCTTTACCGTCCGGTGCGGCTTGGCGCGGGTTGCCCATACATTGCCGGAAGAGCCGTCGTCGCCCCGGAACTCGACGACAAACGCATCGAACGTGCCGGCGGGAGTCTCGACCGTTTCCTCCGCCGTCACCGTCACCTGCACGACTTGCACGGTGGCCATTGCCGGCTGGAACGAGCGCAGTTGGGTCTCGAAACCCACCGCGAGGGGCATGGCGGCAAGGGCGGACTCGATGTGGCCGACGGTCGGCCCGTCGAGCTTGATGTCGATGGGCTGCGTCGTGCCGGACATCCCCATCTCGCCGGTGATGGCCTCGTCGGTGTAGTCGAGGGTGATGCGAGCGGGGCCCTGTTCAAGGATGCGGTGGACAGGATGCAGATCGCGAGCGCCGAGCATGACGGTGTCCACGGCCTGCCCCATGGGTGACTCGACGGTCGTCGCAACCTGCCAGACATCCTCGCCTTCATGCATGGCGCGGGTTCTCGCCACCGTGCTGGACATGGTGAGGGATTGCCCGCCTGCCTGCATCTGCAGCTCGTAGGTCAACGTCTCCGGCTCGAACGAACTGGCATCGAGTTCGACCTTCGGCACGTCGTCGGATGCGACCACGACTTCGGGCATCTGAACGTCATTGATGTCGACGTTCAGAGCCGCCAGCCGCTCTGCCACATCCGCTGCCATACCTTCCTGCGCCCGTCCACCCAAATGCTCGGCGAAGAAGCTCTCGACGCGCGCGAACATGGCGAGGCGGTTTTCGCGGCCGACGAAGCCGTGGCCTTCGTCCGGCGCCAGCATGTATTCCACCGGGCGTTCGAGTTCGCGCAGGCGCACCACGATTTGCTCGGATTCCGCCTTCTTCACCCTCGGGTCGTTCGCGCCCTGGATGATGAGGAGCGGCGCTTCGATGTTCTCGGCGTGGAAGAAGGGGGATTGTGACTCGAGTCGGGCGCGATCCTCCGGGTCGTCCGGGTCACCGACTCGGCGCATGAACATCTGCTTGACGGGGAGCCAGTACGGCGGGATCGAGTTCATCAGGGTGATGATGTTTGACGGGCCGACGATCGACACACCAGCGGCGTAAAGCTCTGGCGTGAACGTCACGCCAGCGAGCGTTGCATAGCCCCCGTAGGAGCCGCCCATGATGCCCACCCGGTCCGGATCGGCGATGCCTTGGTCGATGAGGTATTGCACGCCATCGGTGATGTCGTGCTGCATGACGCCGGTGCCCCACTCGCCGTTGCCTTCGTTGAGAAAGCGCTTGCCATAGCCGGCCGAGCCGCGGAAGTTCGGGCTCATTACCGCGTAGCCCCGGTTGGCGAGGAACTGCGTCAATGGGCCATATCCCCAGGTATCGCGGCCCCATGGCCCGCCATGCGGCAGGATCACAGTCGGCAGCTCCCTTGGCGCGACACCTTTCGGGACTACCAGATACGCCGGGATCTCGCGGCCGTCCCGCGCCTCGTAGCGGATGGGCTGCATGTTGGCGAGCTGATCGCTTGGCAGTTCGGGTCGCGAGTCGTAGAGCTTGTCCAGCGTCTTCTCGACGCGGTTGAACAGATACACGGCACCGGGGTTGACGTCGCTGGTGACGGCAACGATGGACAGCGTTTCGTCCTCGGTGGATGACGGATACGCGAGCTCGCCCTCCGGCAACCGTTCCCTGACCCACGCGAGTTCGTTCGCGAACACCTCGGTGCGCGGATAGATGCGCTGCCGCTCGCCGACGTACACCGTGGCGACGAGCTCGTCGGTGGCATCGGAGAAAACCGCGCCGCCAAGGTCCACCTCGGCGTCCGGGTCAACATCGATGAGTTCCGCATCGCCCGTAGCCACATCCACCAGCAGCAGCCGAATCAGGTCCTCACCCTTGTTGCTCGCCACATACACGCGCTCGCCGTCCTTGTGGAAGCGACTGGCCGCGCAAGTCTCCTCCCAGTTGCAGCCATAGAGCACCCGTCCGAGCGCACCATCCTCGACGACGATGATGTCTGTGCCGCCATCTGGTCGCTCGCGCATGGCGAGGCGCACTTCGCCAGAGAGGTCTGTGATCCATGCGCTGACGTTGACGTCGTTTTCGATCAGCAGCTCGCGCTCGCCCGTGTCGATGTCGAGCCGATAGACATCGTGCAGCGAAGCATCGCGGTCGTTCAGCCCGATGATGATGTGCTCCGGCGTACCTTCCGGCACCGCGTAGATGAGGGCGCGTATGCCCTCGATGGGAGTGAGGTCACGCGCCGGTGGAACGCCGGACTCCGCATCAGCCTCGGCGCCGGGATCGACGGCGTAGACGTGGTAGTCCTCTGTGCCCCCTTCGTCCTGCACGAACAGCACATAGCGACTGTCCTCGGTCCAGAAGTGGCCACCGAGCGGCCGCTTGGTGTCAGCGGTGAGGGGGCGCGCCGCCTCAAACGCCTCGTCAATCCCCTTCACCCAGACATTCACCACGCCCTGATAGGGCTTGCGGAACGAAATCCACTTTCCGTCCGGCGAAAGCTGTGCCCCGGAAATCTCGGGATCGCCGAAGAAGACGTTGCGATCGATGAGCGGCGGCAGGCTGGCGAAGGAGTCGCCGTCGGCATCTTCGGCAAGCGCGGGCCCACCAGAAGCGAAGGCGGCGATGAAAAGCAGGCCACAGGCAATCCGGCCCTTCACGCGTTTCTGATCCGCTGGGTGACCGAGCATGTTTGCTCCAGTTCGTCGCGTTACGGTGGACGAATCGTAACCCAGCGTATGGAGAGCGGCGGGGGACGACTCTGCTGAAACCGGTGATGCGGCTGGGGCTCCACTGGACTTCCGGTGGAAACACTTGCTCAGGCACGGACGAGAAAGGTGTGGTCGTGCAGTCGGTGACGCGGTCTGCAAGCGCGAGAACGTGCCTGGCACGGCGGACCTCGCGACAGACAGCTTGTGGGGCAGGTCGAGGCGTGTCCCCTGACCGCGCAGCGCGCCGTCGTTCGCAAACCGTCAGGTCCGCCCGGAGACGGCTGGTCGCTGCCGCTTCGGCTCGACCGAAAGCGGCCTGCCCGCCAGCCGCGGCCCCGCCGATTGCAGGTGGCAGGCGACCCAGCCGCCACCGTCGACGGGCGAGGGCGACGGCATCTCGCGGCGACAGACGTCCATGGCATGCGTGCAGCGGGTATGGAACGGACAGCCCGGCGGCGGCGCGATGGGGCTCGGGAGTTCGGTCGCCGGCATCTGCCGGCGCGCGGCCTTGCGCCGGCGCTGGGCGGCGACGTCGGCGACGGGAGCCGCGGCCAACAGCATCTCGGTGTAGGGATGCGCGGGCAGTTCGTGCACCCGGTCCACCGGCCCGAGTTCGACCAGCCGGCCGAGGTACATGACGCCGACCCGGTGGCTGATATGCCGCACCACGGCGAGGTCGTGGGCGATGAAGAGGTAAGCGATGCCGAACGACGCTTGCAGCTCTTCGAGCAGGTTGATGGCCTGACTCTGTGTCGAGACGTCCAGGGCGCTTACCGGTTCGTCGCAGACGATCAGGCGGGGCTCGAGCGCCAGCGCCCGGGCGACGGCGATGCGTTGGCGCTGGCCGCCCGAGAACTCGGACGGATAGCGCTCGAGGTGATAGTGGGCGAGGCCGACGCGTCCGAGCAGCTCGGCGACCCGCGAATCCCGTTCGGCTCCGCGCAGGCCAAAGTGAATGGTGAGTGGCTCGCCGACGATGTCCGCGACCACCATGGATGGATTCAGGGAGGCTTGCGGGTCCTGGAACACGACCTGCAGGTCGCGCCGGAAATCGAGCATGCGGCCCGTGAGGTTCCGCACCTCCCGGCCATCGAGGCGAATCGCCCCCCGCTTCGCGTCGACGAGCCGCAGCAGGGCGCGCCCGAGGGTGGACTTGCCCGAGCCCGACTCGCCGACGATGCCGAGCGTCTCGCCGCGCTCGATGCCGAAGCTCACGCCGGCGACGGCATGCACGGTATAGGACGCCGCACCGAACATCCCGCGCCGAACGCGGAAGTCGACGTGCAGGTCCTCGACTTCGAGCAACGCGGTGTTGGCCCCGGGCGCGGCGTGGGCCACTACCAACCCTCCGCGGGGTCGATTTCGGCCAGGCGCACGCAGCGGGCGGCACGCTCCGTTGCCACCTCGCGCAGGGCGATGTCGCCGTTTGTGCACTCGGCACTTGCGTGCGGACAGCGTGGATGGAAACGACACCCTTGCGGCCAGGCCCAGGCTGGCGGCACCGTTCCTCCAATCTGGGGCAGCGCTTCCTGCCGGGCGCCGCTTTGGGGCATCGAGGCCAGCAGCCCATTGGTGTACGGATGCGCGGGCTCGGCGAGCAGAGGCTCGGCCGGTCCGCGCTCGACGATCATGCCGGCATACATGACCAGTGCCTCGTCGCACATGTCGGCGATGACGCCGAGATCGTGCGTGATGAGCAGGATCGCCATGCCGTGCTCTTCCTGCAGTGCCGTCAGGAGGTCGAGTACCTGCGCCTGGATGGTGACGTCGAGCGCGGTGGTGGGCTCGTCGGCGATGAGGAGTTTCGGATTGCAGGCGAGCGCCATGGCGATCATCGCCCGCTGCGCCATGCCACCGGAGAACTGGTGCGGATAGTCGTCGGCACGCTGCGCCGCACCGGGTATGCCGACATGGTCGAGCAGCTCGACCGCTCGCGCCGCGGCTTGGCGTCGCGTCAACCTCTCGTGGACGCGCAAGGTCTCGGTGATCTGGTGGCGGACGGTGAAGGCGGGATTCAGGCTGGCCGAAGGCTCCTGGAAGATCATGGCGATTTCGTCGCCGCGGATGCGGTTCAGTTCGCTCCTCGGCATGCCGACGAGTTCCCGCCCCGCGAAGCGGATGGAGCCGCGGCCGATGCGTCCCGCCTCGCCGAGGAGACCCATGATAGCCATCGCGGTCACCGACTTGCCGCAGCCGGACTCGCCGACGAGGCCCACGGTGCGTCCGGCGCGTACCTCCAAGTCGACGCCGCTCACCACCGTCAGTTCGCCGCCGCGCGGCGCCGGGAAGCTCACTTCGAGATCGCGCACCACGAGGAGCGGCGTGTCTTCGGCGGCGGGGATTTCCGCCAAGCGACCGGGCGCGCCGACGCCGCCCGCCGGTTTGTGCGCCGCGGCCGGATGCACCTCGACCCTGGCGAGCGCGTCGCGCAGGCCGTCGCCGACCAGATTGAAGGCGAGCACGCTGAAGACGATCATCAAGCCAGGCGGTGCCACCATGAACGGATGGTGGTGCAGATAGTTCTGTGCGGTCGCGAGCATGACGCCCCAGCTCGCCTCGGGCGGCTGCACGCCGAGCCCGATGAAGGACAGTCCGGCCTCGGCGAGTAGCACATAGGCGAAGGTGAGCGTCGTCTGCACGGTGAGCGGACCCGTCACGTTCGGCAGCACGTGGCGCAGGAGAATGCGCGCGGTCGCCGCGCCGCTGACTCTCGCGGCGTCGACGTAAACCGCCTCCCGCACCTCGAGTGCGGTTGCACGCATGAGACGGAAGAAGGCCGTCGCGTTGGCGACGCCGAGGGCGATCATGGCGTTGGTAAGGCTCGGCCCCAGGATCGCGAGGATGGCGATCGCGACCAGCAGGGCGGGGAGCGCGATGATGGCTTCGACCACGCGCATGGCGATGCGGTCCCACCAGCCGCCGAAGTACCCCGAGAGCAATCCGAGCGGCGCGCCGAGCCCGAGCGCGATGCCGACGCCGAGGGCCGCGGCCTTCAGCGCCACGGCGGTCGCGGCGACGATGCGGGCGAGCGTGCTGCGCCCGAGATGGTCCGTACCGAGCCAGTGCTCGGCCGACGGGCCCTCGAAGGTGCGGGCGAGGTCGATGGTCAGCGGGTCCTGGGGCACCACGTGCAGTCCGGCGAGTGCGATCAGCACGAGCGCCGTGAGATAGCCGGCCGAAACGACCGCCGGCCGGTGCTGCAGGAAGGCGCGCAGGAAGCGTTCGCTGCCTGTTAGCGGCGCGGCGCTTCCCATCGCTTCGTCCTCGAGCGGCGCCGCGGCGGCGCGAGGCGCGCTCACGCCGGCCTCATCCTAGGATTGACGTAGCTGTAGGCGACGTCCACGGCGATGTTGACGGCGACGATCACCAGGGTGCCCATCATCACCACGCCCTGCATGATCGGGATGTTCTGGGTGCGCACGGCCTCGATGGCGAGGGAGCCGAAGCCGTTCAGACCGAACACCTGCTCGACGATCAGCGCGCCGCCGAGCAATCCGTTGACCTGAAAGCCGATGGTCGTGAAGATCGGCACCGCAGCGTTCTTCAGCGCATGACGGAAGGTCACGGTGCGTTCCGGCAGGCCCTTGGCCCGCGCCGTGCGGATGTAGTCGGTGGCGAGCACGTCGATGACCGCGCCGCGGGTTTGCCGCGCCAGCGCCGCGCTTGCCGACGTGCCGAGCGCAACGGACGCGAGCGCCACGCTGCGCAGCCACTCGACGACGCTCTCGGTCGGCGGCGTGAAGCCCGTCGCCGGCAGTAGCTGCCACCACAGGGCGAACGGAATCACCAGGATGATGGCGATCCAGAAGTTCGGCAGCGCCTGGCCGACGGTCGCGCCGAGGACCGCCGCCCGGTCTACCAGCGAGCCGCGGTGCAGGCCCGCCCAGACCCCGGCGGGAACGCCGATCAGCACCCCGACCAGCATTCCCCCGAACGTCAGCGACAGCGTCACCGGCAAGGTGTCGAGGACGGCATCGACCACGGTCTGGCTGTTGTAGGCGGAGGTGCCGAGGTCTCCCTGCACGGCCTTGAAGAGCCAGCGTCCGTACTGGATGACGAACGGATCGTCGAGACCGAGTTTGTCGCCGAGTTCCTCGTACTGCTCCGGGGTCGCATCGACCCCTAGAACGATGTCGCGGATGTCGCCGGGCACGAGGTGCAGCATCAGGAAGGTCAGGAACGAGACGATCAGGAGCAGGGGGACGAGCCCCACGATGCGCGCCGCGAGCAGCTTCAGCATGTGTGCGTCGACGCCGCCGGGGTGCCGGTCGGACGGCTCATCGGGCCGCCGCCGCAACCGGGAGGGAGCGCAACCGGATGTCTCGCATCAACGGGTCGATGAAGCGTCCGACCCGCACGCCAGTGAGCTTGTTCGCGTCATAGACCACGAGGTCGTCGATCTGCAGGTACACGAGGGTCAGCACGTCCTTGACCACGATGTTGAAGTACTCGCGGTAGTTGCGGTGCCGAAGGTCCGCGTCGAGGCTCTCGATCGCTTCCGCGGCGAGCCGTTCGAGCCGCTCGTCCTCGTAGCCGAAGGGGTTGAAGCCGGCGGTGACGGACCAGATCGCGGGGTGACGGCTGTCGGGGTCGAAGTTCGGGTAGCCGATGGTGTTGACCGGGTAGTCGCGGCTGCGCGCGAGTGCCGCGATGCTGCCGTTCTCGATGACTTCGATGCGCATGTCGATACCGACCCGGCGCAGGTAGGCCTGGACGGCCTCGTACTGCGGGATGCTGCTGGCCGTGACGGGTACGGTAAAGGCAAACGTGTCGATGCCGGCTTCGTCGAGCAGGGCCCGGGCGCGTCCCGGATCGTATGAGAAGAAACCCTCGAGCTCCGGGTCGTGGCCAATGTGGCCGGGGCGCATCGGCTGCGAGGTGGGCCGCGCATAGCCGAAGTACACCGCATCCGCAATCGCCTGACGGTCCACCGCGAAGCCGAGCGCCTGGCGTACCCGGGGGTCGCCCATCTCCGGCACCAGGTCTCCGGAGCGGTCCAGAATCGTCAGCCCGAACCAGCGGTTGGCGCGCTGGCTGACGGCAAAGCCCTGGTCGCGCGCGGGTGCGGCCTCGGTCGGGCCCACCACGGCAATGTCGATCTGGCCCGAAATGAGGGCGTTCAGGCGCGCGCGGTTGTTCGTGAGTTCATGGACGTCGACGGCCGGCGCGTCGCGAAAGGCCGGATCGAAGTAGTCCGGGTTTGGCACGAAGTGCAGCACTTCGCCGAGTACCGAGCGCGCCCGGTCGTAGCGCCACGGCCCGGTGCCCACGGGATTGAGGTCGAGATCCTCGTTGTCGAAAGCGGCGGGACTCACCATCAGCCCCGGCGATCCGCCGAGGTTGGGGAGCAGCCTCGGATCCGGGAAGTGCAGGTGGAGCCTCAGGGTGAAGGGGTCCAGCACCTCGGCCGCGTACATCGACGCAACGGTGTTGATCCGCGGCCCCTTCAGTTCCATCAGCCGATCGAGGTTGGCCTTGGCGACGTGCGCGTCGAACCGCTCGCCGTCAATGAAGCGCACGCCCCGGCGCAGGGTCAGGTCGATGGTGTGCTCGTCGGGCCAGGTCCACGAAGTCGCGAGTCCCGGAAGGGCCTCGCTCAAGCTGTCGGGGTTGATGCTCGTCAGGCCGTCGTAGACCAGCGTCAGGTAGGTCGAGAACTGCGGTCCCGTGTCGGCGACGTGCGGGTCGAACGTGACCATCGGGCTCGGGGTGCCGAAGCGTACCGTCTGGCCGGCGTCGGCCACCGGGAGGGCCGGCGCGTCCACCGTCTCGCGCTGCGAACAGGCGGCCAGCGACAGAACGCCGCAGACCGCGAACGTGCGGACGGCGCGCCGACCCAGCAGCAGATCGAGCGAGATCACGGGTTCCTCATAGATCTCTCCAGCGTGTGCGTCACATTCGACCGCGGGCGGCTGTCCGAAAGGCACGACGCCAGCAGGGCGCTCAGCCCCAGCCTCTCGTCGCCGGCCTTGAGCAGAGTCGCGCCGCCGTCGGAACTGCTCCGCCTCTGGTCGAACCGCGCAACCACAGCCTGCTTCGAGAGACCCGCGAACAGCCCACCCTGTTCGCTGGCACGGTGCGACATGCGGAAGCACCTTCTGTCGGCAACTGGCTGTTTGTCAACACCATTTTTCCACCCCAAGGGCTTGCACTCCATCCACACACGAATAGTCCGGGCTAGCGCCGCCAGACTCCTCGCTAGCGCTCGGTGTCTGGCCCCAGCCCCCACCTACCTATGACCTTGCGCCGCAGAATGACGCTGTCGCGCCATTTCTACGGCGCAAGCTCCTAGCTAGGTGGCTGCCTCGCAGAAACGGTTCTGGCTCCTAGCTTAAGCTTAGCTATAGCTCTAGCGCGCCCTGAAGGGCGCGTCGGCAGTTCGCTGGCGCGAACTGCTGGCCTTC
>VXSY01000193.1 GCA_009837725.1 Gammaproteobacteria bacterium
ACGGGAACCGTAGGCGACAGCCCGGCGGCAGAGGCGCTGAGCGCTAGCGGGCCTGCCCCGGCGCATTCTCCATGGGGCACACAACATGCAAATGCAACAGCTTTGCATTTGCGTTAACATGTCGTCACTTTCAGCCAAAGACGACCTCTCCGTGAAAGAAATGCCCAATCTCGTCTCCCCCCAACGCCGGCAGCGGCGCAGGGTCGCGGTAGCCAAGGCGGCCGAAACCGTGCCAATGGCAGCGTTCCTCGCCCTTGCACTCCTCTTGGCTACCGCCACCGCCCTCGGTGCCGAGGAAGCGACCGAAGACGCTGAGGCCGATGAAATCGTCACGGTGGTGGCGACGCGCACCGAGCGCTCCCTCGACGAGGTTGCCGCCACGGTTTCCGTCAAGACCGCCGAAGACATAGAGCGCGAAATGGCGCGGGACATTGCCGATCTCGTCCGTTTCGAACCGGGCGTGACCGTCGGTGGCACCAGCAGCAGGTTCGGCCTTACCGGCTTCAACATCCGCGGCATCGGCGGCAACCGAGTGCTTACGCTCATCGACGGCATCCGCGTGCCGGACGAGTTCTCCTTCGGCCCGTTCCTCAGCGCCAGGCGCGACTTTGTGGACGTCGACAGCCTCGCGAGGGCGGAAATCGCCCGCGGCCCAATTTCTTCCCTGTATGGCAGCGACGCTCTCGGGGGCGTCGTTGCGCTCACCTCGCGTTCCCCAGGCGACCGGCTCGGTGAACGCCCGGTGGGGGCAAGCTTCAGGGGCGGCTACTCGAGCGCCGACGACAGCTTGGCCGCGACCATCACCGCAGCAGGGCAAGCGGACAACATCGCAGCATCCGTCCTCTACACCAACCGCTCCGGCACCGAGACGGCCAATGCGGCGTCCATCGGCGGCACCGGCGCCGCGCGCGAGCGGCCCGATCCGCAGCAGGCCGAAACGGACAACTTGGGTGCCAAGGTTGCCTTCACCCCCTTCGAGGCGCACCAGTTCACCCTCGGCTTCGATCGCTATACCAGCGATGCCCGCTCCCGCATCCTCTCGGATTACGGCAGCGTCGTCTTCGGCACCACGGTCAACGCCCGCGATGCCGACGACACCCGCAGCCGCGAACGGTGGTCGTTAAACTACCGCTATGGCGGCGACCTAGTCGTCGCCGACCGGGTGGTCGCAACCGTCTATAGCCAGCGCTCGGAAACCGAGCAGCGCACCAATGAGCGCCGTACCACGCCGGCTCGCACGGCACAGACCCGCGTGCGGCTGTCCACCTTCGATCAGAAGGTGAGCGGCGGCTGGTTGCAGCTAGGTCGTGCCTTCCGTCTCGCCGGCACCGATCATCTCGTTACCTACGGCGCCGACTACACCCTCACCGAGAACGCCTCGGTGCGCGACGGCGGCACCTTCGACGCCGGCGGCGCTCCCCAACGGGAATTCTCACCCCTGCCCACGCGCGACTTTCCGCTCACCCACACGACGCAGTTTGCGCTGTTCGCCCAAGACGAAATCGCTCTCGGCGGCGGACGCCTGACGTTGTCGCCGGGACTGCGCTTCGACAGCTTCGATGCCGACGCGTCCGCAGACGCCATCTACCTTTCCGGCAATCCTGGTTCTCCGAACCCCGAGGACTACGACGACGCCCAGGTTACCGCCAAGATCGGTGCCGTCTATGCCTTCACAGGCGCGGTCGCGGCATGGGGGCGCTATAGCCAAGGCTTCCGGGCACCACCCTACGACGACGTCAACGTCGGCTTCACGAACTTCCTCGGTGGTTACAAGACCATCGCCAATCCAAGCCTCGAGTCCGAGCGCAGCGGTGGCATCGAGGCCGGGTTGCGGGTCGGCATGGGCGGTGCCAGCGCCGAGATCGCCATGTTCCGCAACGACTACGAGAACTTCATCGAATCGTTCGCCCTGGCGCCGGCCTTCGTCGCCAGCGGGGGCATCGACCCCACCGATGGCATGCGCACGTTCCAGTCCGTGAATCGTGAAGAGGTGGTCATCCAAGGCCTTGAACTCCGCGCGAGCGTGGAAATCGGGGGCGGCTTCGCAGCGCGCGGGGCTCTCGCCTATGCAGACGGCAATGACGAGCAGCGCGACGAGCCGCTCGACAGCGTGGAACCGCTCACCGGGGTCGTCGGCCTCGCCTATGCCGCCGCCAGCGGTCGCTGGGGTACCGAGCTCATCTGGACGCTGGCGCAAGGCAAGGACCCGGATGACGTCGACTCCACCTCCATGCGCCTGACCCCGGGCGGCTATGGCGTCGTTGACCTGCTCGCGCATGTGGATGTCGGCACCAGATCGCGCCTGTACCTCGGCCTTTTCAACATCGGCGACAAAACCTACATCCGCTGGAACGACACCGCCGCAATCGGGCGCGACGCGCCGGCTCGCTTTACCCAACCGGGCTTCAACGCCGCTGCAACCTTCCGGATGGACCTGTAGCCATGTCGCACGACATCAAGCGGAGGGGACAAGCCATGCGGGTGCGTGCAGCGGTTTTGGCGGCGTTGACGCTCGCCTGTGGTGCCTCTGGCTACGAGGCCGGCTGCGAAACGGTTGCCGACAGCTCGCGCATCGCCGTCGCCCGGTGGCTCGCTCACGGAAATCCTCTATTACCTGGGCGAGGAGGGGCGCATCGTCGCGGTGGACTCCACGTCTAACTTTCCCCCGGAGGCGACGGCATACCCGTCCGTGGGCTATGTGCGGGCACTGTCGGCGGAAGGGCTGCTTTCGCTCGATCCAACCCTTGTGCTCGGCGAGGACGACATGGGCCCGCCGGAAGTGCTGGAAATGGTGGCAAGCGCCGGGGTGCCCGTGGTGCGCGTCGCGGAGGCCCACACCGCCGCCGGCATAGTCGACAAGGTGCGCTGCGTCGCAGCGGTGCTCGGAATCTCGGCCGCTGTGGCACCCCTCGTGCAGGACCTTTTGGCCACGGACGCAGCTTTGACCCGCGGCACGTCTGGCGCCACCACGGCTGCGCCCCGAGTGGCTCTCCTCCTTCAATTCCGGGACGGCTCGCCCATCGGCGCCGGCCGCGACACCTCCGGTGCTGGTCTTTTGCAGATGGCTGGCGCAGCCAATGCCCTTGCCGAGTTCGAAGGCTGGAAACCGGTGTCCATGGAAGCGATGTCGCTGGCGCGCCCCGACTACATCATCATCACCGAGCGGGGAGTGAACGCCGCCGGCGGTGCAGCACAAGTGCTCGCTCATCCCGCGGTGCGACTGGTGGCGGCAGCGTGGACAGACGATCCAACCGAACGCCTGATCGTCATGGACGGCATGGCCATGCTCGGCTTCGGGCCGCGCACGCTCGGGGCCGCGCTCGAACTCGCTGGGCGCATGGGTACCGTCCCGGGTCGATGACCGTCCGCGCCGCATTCGCGCCAACGCCCAAAGGGCAGGGCAGACTGCCGGCGGCCATTACGCCGCGCCAGATCCGGCTGCGGGCTCCGGCGCTGGCTGTTCTTTCCGCGGCGCTCGCGCTCGCTTGCGGCGCGGGTCTCACGAGCGGTGCCATCCCGATTTCCCTCGTTGAAGCTCTGTTGCGCGAAGATGCGTCCCTGCATCGCTCCGTGCTGCTGGAGATCCGCGCTCCACGCGTATTGCTCGCTGGCTGTGTCGGCGCCGCGTTGGCGGTCTCCGGCGCGTCACTGCAGGGGCTGTTCCGCAACCCGCTTGCGGACCCGGGGCTGATCGGCGTGTCGAGCGGCGCCGCGCTGGGTGCGAGTTTGATGATCGTGCTTGGGTCGTCGCTCGCCATCGGCGGAGTGCTGGCGATGGTCGCGTTGCCCGGTGCCGCCATCGCTGGCGCGATGCTGGTCACTGGCTTCCTGTACTGGTTTTCCTCGCGCTTCGGCCACTTCAGCATCGTCACCATCGTGCTGGTGGGCATTGCCGCCAACGCCCTCGCCGGCGTCGGCACTGGCGCGCTGCAATACCTCAGCGACGATGCGGCGCTGCGCACTCTCACGTTTTGGCTCATGGGCAGCTTTGGCCGTGCCACCTGGCCCACGCTCCTCCACGCGGCGCTGGCAATGGCCGCTGCGGCGGCGCCGCTGCTTCTGGTCGCGCGCGGTCTCGACCTCCTGCAATTGGGAGAGGCGGAGGCGTATCACCTTGGGGTCGATGTGCGGCGACTGAAGCGGAGCGTCGTGCTTGGATCGGCCGCTGCCGTGGGCGCGGGGGTGGCGGTGGCTGGCATCGTTGGCTTCGTGGGGTTAGTGGTGCCGCATCTGGTGCGCCTCGCCATCGGCGCAAGCCATAGGCATTTGCTGCCGGGCGCGGCCTTGCTTGGTGCCACGCTGACGATTCTCGCGGACACCGTGGCGCGAACCGCCGCTTCGCCGGCGGAGATTCCGGTGAGCCTCGTCACGAGCGCGCTTGGTGCGCCGTTCTTCCTTTGGCTGATCGCCCGGGAGCGGCCGAAGTGAGCCTCAGCGCGGAGGCGATTTCGCTGCGTCTTGGCGGGCGCCTGGTGCTTGATCGCGTATCGGCGACGGTTTCGGCCGGCGAGGTGCATGCGCTGGTGGGGCCCAATGGCGCCGGCAAGTCCACGCTCTTGCGCACGATGAGTGGCGAGGACAAGCCGGAGCACGGTCAGGTCGGCATCGACGGCCAGCCGCTGGACCGCTTTCACGCAAGGGGCCTTGCCCTGCGCCGCAGCGTGATGGTGCAGTCCGCCGCCATCGCCTTCGACTTCTTCGTCGAGGAAGTGCTGGCGATGGGCTGGTTGGGCGGGGCGGCACGAACCGCTTCGGAACAGGCAGTTGCATCCAAGGCCGTGGTGCATGCCTGCCGCGTCAACCATCTGCTCGGACGAAGGTTCCGCACGCTCTCTGGCGGCGAGCGCCAGCGGGTGCATTTTGCACGGGCGCTGTTGCAAGTCTGGCGGCCCAAGCCGGTGCCGCAAGACGGAGCGTCGGAGAGTCGCTATATGCTCCTCGACGAGCCCACCTCGAGCCTTGACCTGGGCCACGAAGGGCTGGTGCTGCGGTTGGCGCGGCGGGCGGCGGAAAACGGCGTCGGCGTGCTCGTGGTGTTGCATGACCTGGACCTTGCGGCCCGCTTTGCCGACCAATTGACGCTCCTCGTGGACGGCACGGTGTGGGCGCAAGGGCCTCCCCGCGAGGTGCTGACGTCGAACGCCCTGAGCCGTGCCTATGGCACGCCGGTGGAAGTGGAGTGGATCGACCGACTAGACCGCTTGGTCGTGTGTGCCGTGTAATGGACGAACAAACCGGAGAAACGCCCATGTTCATCGCCATGAACCGTTTCAAGATCAACCCCGCCTTCGAGGCCGACTTCGAGAGACTCTGGCGCGAACGGGATTCCTACCTTGCCGAGGTTCCGGGCTTTCGTTCTTTCGCCTTGCTGCGCGGCCCGGCGCACGACGACCACGTGCTTTACGCTTCGCACACGATCTGGGAATCCCGCGCCGCCTTCGAGGCTTGGACGGAGTCCGAGCACTTCCGCAAGGCCCACGCCCAAGCCAAGGCGCCCAAGGGCACCTACCTCGGCCACCCGAACCTGGAGCTCTTCGAAGCGGTGGCCTGAGGATGGCCGTAGGGGACGGGCTTGTCCCTGTCCCGTTCCGTGCCGAGTTCGCCGAAGCGTCCAGCCCGGGATGGGATAAACCCGTCCCCTACGAATGAAGGGTCGAAGGATCGTAGGGTTGCCATTTGAGTTGCCTACCCCACCGTGGTGGGCCGCAGGGGCGCAGGGAATGGGGCGCTTTCCCGCCGCCGACAAGGGCCGTCTCGCGGGCCTCCCCTCGCTTCCCCCGGCCGGTAATGCCAACGTCCGCAGCCTCGCATCCGCACGAGGAGTACAGTGTCTGCCCTCTGTTTGTGGAGAACCGCTCGTGAGTGCTATGCGCCGCTATCTTGAGTTCGTTGCGAGGACGCCGGTTCTCATCGTCTCGCTGGTGGTCGCGGTGCTGCTCGGCGCTGCCTTCCAGACGCTTCCCCTCGTCGGCGAGATGCTCGACGTGCGGCAAGGCTACGACCACAGCGAGGTCATGGCGGCGATGGAGCAATTCGGCGAAGCGGGGCGCCGCGTCTATTTCTGGGCCAGCGCCAGCCTCGACACGCTGTTTCCCATCGCTGTATTCAGTCTCCTGGCTGGGCTCATCTTCCGGCTGCGTCCGAACGAGCGCCTTAGCATGCTCGCGTTGGTCCCCGTCGCCGGGGCCCTGTTCGACTTCGGCGAGAACATCCAGATCATGGCCATGCTTGCGGGCTATCCGGGCATCTCAACGACTCAAGTCGCCGCGGCCTCCGCCTTCACGCAGCTCAAGTGGCTGGCCATCAACGCGAGCTTCCTTCTCGTGATTGGCCTCGGCGCGACTGCCTTGCTCCGTAGAACGCTGCGGGCACGCCAAGAACGCTAAAAAGGGGCTCGCCCTCATGACCGACCTCACGCTCGTCATTGCGAACAAGAACTACTCGTCTTGGTCGCTCCGGCCCTGGCTCGCCATGACCGAACTCGGCATTGCCTTCGCCGAGCGCATGGTGAAGTTCGACTCCGACGATTGGGAGTGCAACATCGAACGCCTGTCGCCTACACGACTGGTCCCCGTGCTTTGGGAAGGCGAGCCGGGCAAGGGGTTCGCCACCTTCGACACCATCGCCATCCTCGAACGGTTGCACGAGCTGTTCCCGGCCGCCGGCATCTGGCCCGAGGATGCCCACGCCCGCTCCCGTGCTCGTTCGCTGGTGGCGGAGTTCCACTCCGGCTACGCGGCCTTGCGCAACGCCATGCCCATGAACATTCGCAGTTCCCTGCCCGGCAAGGGCGCCTCGGCACAAGTGCAGGCAGAGGTCGACCGGCTCTGTTCGCGCTGGCGGGAAACTAGGCACGCCTTCGCCGCACCGGGCCCGTTCCTGTTTGGCGACTTCACCGCCGCAGACGCCTTTTTCGCCCCGGTGGCCTCACGCTTCGCGACCTACGCCGTGCCACTCGAGGCGGATGCCCTTGCCTACCAGCAGGCGCTGCTCGGCACCGATGGGATGAGGAAGTGGTCGGCTGCGGCCCGGCAAGAAACGGAGTTCGTGCCCATGGACGAGCCCTACCAGTCACCGCCAGCCTGAAACGCCGGGGCTTCGCGGGAAGGGTATTTGCGCCTTCCCGCCGAGGCGTCCATCGCCCTTGCGGTTTGCGCTTGGCACGGCGACCATTAGTGAGCAACCAAACGAGGGGCGTACCACCGTGAAATTCGGCATCTTCTATGAGCACCAGTTGCCACGCGACTGGGCACCGGATAGTGAGCATCGGCTCATCAAGAACTCTCTGGAGCAGATTGAACTCGCCGATTCGCTCGGCTTCGACTATGCGTGGGAGGTGGAGCATCACTTCCTCGAGGAGTACTCGCATTCCTCCGCCCCCGAGGTGTTCCTCGCCGCCGCCAGCCAGCGCACCAAGAACATCCGCCTGGGGCATGGCATCGTGCAGATGACCACAAACCACCCGGCGCGAGTGGCGGAAAAGGTGGCAACGCTGGATCTCGTGTCTGACGGTCGGGTGGAGCTCGGCCTCGGCGAAGGCGCTTCCGTGACCGAACTGCACCCGTTCAACCTGCGCTTCCGCGACAAGCGCGACGTGTGGGAGGACGCGGTGCGCTGCACGCTGCCGATGTTCTGGAACCATGGTTGGGAGTACGAAGGCGAGTTCTTCAAGTTCCCGCTCCGCGCCGTGGTGCCGAAGCCGTTGCAGAAGCCGCACCCGCCGCTGTGGGTGGCGTGCTCGCAGCTCGACACCATCAAGTACGCGGCGCATCGGGGCATGGGGTCCTTGTGCTTCAAGTTCGTGAGCCTGGACGCTGCCCGAGCGTGGGTGAATGCCTACTACAACAACTATGTCCACAATCTGGAAAAGCTGGCCGATTACCAGACCAATCCCAACATCGCCGTCGTGTCGGGGTTCATGTGCGCCGAAACCGACGACGAGGCGTGGGAGAAAGCGGACGGCTGGACCTTCTTCCAGTTCGCCTTGCAGCTCTACAACAAGGAAGGTCCGTTCGAGCCCGGCACCATGAACTTCTGGGACCGCTATCAGGAGTGGAAGCAGACGCCGGCCGGGCAAAAGCGCTCCGGCAGCGAGCTGATCGGCTCGCCGGACACCATCCGCGAGCGTCTCAAGGAGCTCGAGCGCTCTAACGTCGACCAAGTGATCCTGCTCAACCAAGCCGGCAAGAACACCCACGAGGACATCTGTTCGAGCCTGCAACTGTTCGCTAACGAGGTCATGCCGGAGTTCCACGCCCGTCACGGCGAGCAAGAAGCCTGGAAGGCGGCTGTGCTGGCCGGCGAGATCGAGCTCGAGGACATCGACACGGATCCCTTCAACTTCGCGGCGCGCGGCAAACCCACGCTCAAGTCCAGCAAGGAAGCGCGCAACATGATCTCCGGCGTCACCGGACGGCCGGAGGCGCAGTCCGTGGCCTGACCTTGGCGACGCGCGGCCGGCTCGACCCCATGGTCTTCGACCTGCCGGTCGAGGCGATGCGCGCGGGTGCGTATTCGGATCGCTACTTCGTCAACTCCCGCGAGGTGCTGAAGGCTGACGGACACAGTCCACAGGTGTTGATGCAGGTGTTCTGCCGCGGCGCGGGGTGGCTTTGCGGCATGGACGAGGCGATTGCCATCGTCGAGTTGGCGAGCGAGAACCGGGACGCGCTTACAGTTCGGGCGCTGCATGACGGCGATGCCATCGCGGCCTTTGAAACGGTGATGACCATCGAGGGCCCGTACCACGCCTTCGCCCACCTGGAGACGCTCTATCTCGGAGCCTTGGCCCGGGGCACCCGCATTGCCACCCAGACCAAGCGTGTGGTGGACGCGGCTGCACCGAAGCAAGTGCTGTTCTTCCCCGCACGACACGATCATTGGCAGTTGCAGACGCGGGATGGCTATGCCGCGCACGTGGCCGGTGCCGGTTCGGTTTCCACGGACATGCAAGCCAAATGGTGGGGCGGGCGCGGCATCGGCACGCTGCCCCACGCAGCCATTGCCGCCTATGGCGGTGACACGACACTCGCCGCCCGCAAGTTTGCCGAACATCTGCCGGCGGATGTCCCGATCGTGGCGCTGGTGGACTTCGACAACGACAGCGTGCCCACGTCGCTAGCCGTGGCACGGGCCTTGGGCCCGCGCCTCTACGGCGTGCGCCTCGACACCTCCGGCGGCATGGTGGACAAGAGCGTCGTGCCGCAAATGGGGCAGTTCGATCCGCGTGGCGTGAACGCGCAACTGGTGCACAACGTGCGCGCCGCGCTCGACGAAGCCGGTTTCTCGTCGGTCCGCATCGTCGCCTCGGGCGGCTTCAACGTGGAACGCATCCGTCACTTCGAGCACGAGAGGGTGCCGGTGGATGCCTACGGCATCGGTTCGTCACTGGTCGGCAACCACGGCGATTTCGACTTCACCGCCGACATCGTGCGGACGAACGGCAAGCCCTCCGCGAAGGCCGGCAGAATGGAACGCCCGAACCCTCGGCTGGAGCTGGTGCCATGACGCGCGTTTTCTGGGACGTGGACACACAGGTCGATTTCATCGAGCCAGACGGCAAGCTCTATGTGCCGGGGTCCGAGACGATTCGGCGCAACCTCGCCCGCCTCACGACGTTCGCCCACGACCACGGCATCCGCATCGTTGCGAGTTCCGACTGCCATGTGCCCGGGGACGAGGAACTCTCGGGCGATCCCGACTTCGCCGACACCTTCCCTCCCCACTGCATGCAGGGGACACCTGGTCAAGCGCGCATTCCGGAGACGCAACTTCGCGATGCCCTCGTCATCGAGCCCGACACGGCTCCCACCGAGGCGCTTGCCCTGCTCGAGCGCCACGATGGCGACCTCCTCTTCCACAAGCGCCACTTCGACGTTTTCACGAATCCGTGCGTCACGCCTTGCGTCGAGGCGTCGGGGATCACCGAGGCAACCCTCTACGGCGTCGCTTTGGACGTGTGCAACCGCTACGCCGTCGAGGGCCTCCTTGAGCACCACCCAACCATCGCCATAACCGTTGTAACGGACGCCGTCCGCGCCATCGACGAAGCCCGCCGCGACGAACTGCTCGGCGGCTGGCAAGCAAGGGGAGTGACGATGGCCACGACCGAGGAAATCACTGGCGTTTAGGAGCGAAGGAGGCTGCACCGTAGAAACTCGACGCACGCCGGCAGATTCGCCAAACTCCGGCGAACGCCAACTTCGCCAATACAAGGAGGGGTCACTGTCGCGATGTTCCTGAGCCATCTCAAGGTGCTGGACCTCGGTTCCTACGTGGCCGGGCCAGCGACCGCCACCGTGCTCTCCGATTTCGGTGCCGACGTGGTGAAGGTCGAGCCGCTCACCGGCGACCCGTACCGAACGCTGCTCGGTGGCATTTTGGCGGAGTATCCCAACTTTTTTTGGGACCACGACGCCCGGAACAAGCGCAGTCTGGCCATCGACTTCACGACGGAGGCAGGCCGCGACGCCATCGAGCGGCTCATCCGCCGCTCCGATGTGGTCATCACTAACTACCGCCCAGAACTCCTGAAGCGCCTCAGGTTCACCTATGCGGACGTGCGCGAAATCAACGACCGGGTCATCTACGGCCAGGTGAACTCCTATGGCCTCAAAGGGCCAGACGCCAACCGAACCGGCTTCGACGCCACCGCCTGGTGGGCACGCAGCGGCCTCATGGATCACGTTCGCCGGCCGCTCTCGCCACACGCCCTTTCTGCACCGGGCATGGGCGATCACCCCACCAGCATGGCGCTGTTTGGCGGCATCATGGCCGCGCTCTATCGTCGCGAACGGACGGGCGAGGGTGCCCACGTGCATACATCACTGCTTGCCAACGGGGCGTGGGCGCACAGCATGATGATCCAGGGCGCCATCGTTGGCTTCGACCATTCCGAGAGACGCGAAGCCGGCGAAACCCGCGCCGCGCCGCTGGCCACCATGTACGAAACGGCAGATGGCCGCACCATTCTGCTCAGCATCCTCAACCACGCGAAGGAGTGGCCCAAGTTCGCCGCCGTGCTCGGGCATCCCGAGTGGGCGCAAGATGCCCGGTTCCAAGACCAAGTCGCCCGCTACCAACACCGCGAGGAACTCCACGCCCTCATTGCCGCCGCGTTCGAGTCGGACACCGCCGCAGCCTGGCGGGACAAGCTCGACCGTGCCGGCATCACCTACTCCCTCGCGCAGCGCATGTCGGAAGTGATCGGCGACGAACAGCTCCATGCCAACGACATCCTCACAGAAGTCGAACCGGGGGACCACTTCTATGCCTACACCGTCAATAGCCCCATATGGATCGACGACACCGAGAAGCGAACTCCACACCTCGCCCCCACGATCGGCGAACACACCCGTGAAGTGCTGGGCGAAATCGGCTTCTCAGCCGAGCAAGTGCAGCAAATGCTCGTGGGCGGCATCGCCCGCCAACACGATGACACGTGAGGGCCTCAACCATCCGTTAACGAGCGCCCTCGTGACGCGGGACGCCAACTGAGCCGCGACCCGATCTCTTCGCAACAAATGTCGAGGTTCAGAGACATTCCGGACTTTCGGGACGTGGGACCGTGAGGTTCG
>VXSY01000196.1 GCA_009837725.1 Gammaproteobacteria bacterium
GGCGGCGCGTGTTCGGGCTTGATCGCGTCGCGCCGGCACGTTTCGGTTCCGCCGTTGCCGGGACGGATGCCTTGTGGCCGGGATCAAGCGCCGAACATCCCACGGGCTGCGGCTCGCCCCCCCCCACGGGCGCTGCGGCTGTATGGCGGTGGGATGTTGGCGCGGTCGTCCCCTCCAGAGCGGCGCCGGAGCGTCGAACACGGTTCGCCAGTTGCGGTGCCCATCCGCTAAAGCAGGAAAAGTCAAAGTGAGACACTACTACCTCTTCGGCCTCTTCGGCTCTTCGGGCGATCTTGGGGCGGGATACATCTCCGACTGCCCGACAGGTCGTGGTAAGGTGGCGACATGCATCGTCCGCGTGCCGTACGACATGCGGTGGCGAGGTGCGCGGCGAGCGTGAGCAACAAGCAGCAGCGGAGTAAAGTCAAGATGACCAGTCCCCACGTGTCGCCGGCACCGCAGCCTCCGCGTGCCGAACGGCTTGAACCGGAACGCGAGCCCGAGGCGACCGAGGGCTCGCCGGTGTTCGTCGAGCATCTGTTGAGGTCGCGGCAGGACGAACTGCGCCCCGGGCAGCTCTCCGAGAGCGAGGTGCTGACGTGGTCTGATGCGGTCGGGACGTTGAGCGATGGCTCCATCGCCGGCGCCGGCTTCTCCTGCCTCGTGCGCCCGGAACCGGGAGATCGGGTGCTGGTCTGGCGCGGCGTCGATGAGTGCTGGGTGCTTGCCATCGTGCATCGACCCAGCGAGAAGCCGGCGGTGATTTCGATGTCGAGGGCTGCAACGCTGGAGGCGTCGCGCCTCGCACTTGCGGCGGAATCGGTCCACATCGCTGCCGGGGACATGCTGACGAGCGCGCGCAACATCCAGGCGGTGGCCGACGTGCATACGGAAACGAGCCGCCTGCGCCTGACGCAGGTCGGCACCGATGTCCGCCGGGCGGGCAACGCCGACGATACCGTGGATGGCACCCTGCTGCAGCGCATCGGCACCTGGGTGTCCACCACGGCACGCGATGCGCGCCTGACGGCGAGGTCGTTCCTGTTCAACTGACGCGGCTTTTGTAGCCCGCCGGCGACGTGTGGCGTCAGCCGGCGTGGCGGGCATCGCTGGCCACCTCCCGGCAGCCAGTCGCTTCTTGGACAGCGCGTCCGCTTGGGTAGGGCGGGGAGCGCCCTGCTGGCCAAGACTGGTCGCGTTTGGGCGACAGGTCAAAATCTCGCCGAGACGCCAACGAGCGCCCGTGACTCCGGCAGTCGACCGCCACGCCGCTCCACGGCGAACTCGACCCGGGAGTTGCGCCCAAAACCGCCGACGTAGCGCACGCCGCCGCGCAGCCGGCTTGCTCCGACCCCGGAGGCCGTTTCCGCGAACGGTGTCAGCAATCCCGGCGCGCGCCGCAGTCCCAGCCCGTAACCAAGTGCCATGTCGAGGCCCCAGCCAGCGCCGTCTTCCTCCATGCCGCGCATGGCCTGCGTGCGGACATCCCAGGCCGCCGCATGGCCAAACGGGTCCGTGGCCATGGTGTCGACGCCCCAGCGGGGTGACAGCCGCAGCCAAAAGCCCCGGCCGAGTTGCCCGGGATCGATGGAGGCGACGAGGCTCAGGCCGCCGTCCGTGCGACCGTCGCCGAACGGCAGCGCCAGCATTCGCCCCTTGGCTTCCAGTCCGAATGGCAATCGCTCGCTGCCGATGCGCAGGCCGCCAGCGAACTCCATCCCGCCGCTCGGGTCGCCGTCGCCGCCGTCGAGGCGCGCCGCCACCGTGACGAATGGGGCGATGGCACCCATGCGCCATGCGCCTTCGAGCCCGAGCCGCAGCCGTGACATGCCGAGCGCGACTCCATCGAGCACCCGCGGGCCGTCGTCGCTGCTCAGGCTCATGAAGGCGGCATCGCCTTGGAGCGAGAACTCCACGCCCGCGAAAGTGATGCCCAGCGAGCGCCGGAGGCCAGCCGCACCCATGGCCATGCTGAGGTCCGTCAGCTCCGTTTGCCCCAGCCGTTCGCGCAGGACCGTGGCCTCGCCGTCGCCGAAGCCGGCGATGGCCCACAGTTCGGTGTTTCGGCTCATGGCGAGGCGAACATAGGGATGCACCCCCGTGAAGGTGGTCTCCAAGGTGCCGGAACCCTCCGTCTCGCCGTCGAACATGTAGTCCATGTCGGCGACACTGCGCACGGCGGCGATGCCGGCCAGAACGGTTTCGCCGCGGGCGTCGAAGCCCACCGCAGCGGTCATTCCGGCGCCGTCGTACGCACCACTCTCCGTCTCTCCGTCGAGGCCGTATTGATCGGCGCCACCCCAGAGCGACAGGCGCACGCCCGAGCGACGGCCGGTTAGCTGCAGGTCGAAACCGCTGCCGGCGAGTGCCAGCGGATCTCCGCGCCCCGCATCAGGGTGCCGGGCGTGGCCAGCCGCCGGCTGTTGGGCGAGGCGGCGGCGGTCGTGCCAGACGTCCTCTGCCGCTGCCGCCGTGAAGCGGCGGCCGCCGAACGACAAGCTCGACACGTCGTCGGCAACGCGGAACCGGGACGCGATCAGTTCTGACGTGCCGGCCAACATGCCGCGGCCGATGGCCGCCATGGCATCGTTCACCACGCCCGTTTCGGCCGGATCCGTGATGACATCGACCGCAAACGAAGTCTGTTCGCGGCCGGCGCGGTTCGACGCCGACAGCGTCACCGTGGTCGAGCCCTCGACGCCGGAGCGCAGCGACAGCGTGGAGCCCGCGAGCGAGACGGCAACCACGTCGCCGTCGTCGGACGCCGCCTCGAGCTGTGTCAACCGGCCCCGGAACACGCCGCCGAGGTCCAAGGCCCGCGCGGTGCCGACAACCATCGTCAACGGCGGCAGCGATGCCGCCAGTTCGGGCGGCGCGGCGTGGACGAGGTGCAGCGGATCGTCGGGAATGGCCTCCAGCGCGAGTTCGGCGGTGTTGCCCGCCATGTCTTCGAAGTCCCCCACCAGCGAGTCGCCGACGACGGCAATGCCGTCGTCGTCGAAGTCGCCGAGCGCCACGGTGTAGGCGCAGGTCAGGGTGTCGTCGCGGTCGCCGCCCAGCGCGCAGCCGGCGCCGCGCACGTCATCGCCGACCGCAAGCCGGAGCAGGGCTCCTTCGGCCGCGAGCACGGCTTCGTCGAAAATGACCTCCACGACGATGGCTTCGCCGGCGAGATAGGCACCCTCGGCTTGCGGGCGGGAAACGATGGCGGCGCCCTTGACGCCGGGCGCGACGCCGTCGACGCGATGGCCGTCGAGCGCCGGCATCGCGGCGTGCCGCACCGTCGCGTCGATGCCATGCACGTCGCGGATGCTGCCGTCGCCGAGCCGCAGCGCGTCCGCAGCCACGGCGATGCGGTCACCCTCGTCGCCCTTGACGACGACGTACACGAAGCGGAGCTCGGCGGTGCCGCCGCCGCCGGCAAACCGCGCCTCGCGCGGCACGCCGCCGATGCCGATGCCGAGCGTCGGGCCGGTCTCGCCCGGGATCACCGACACCGGCTCGTCGAACGTAACGACAATCTCCACTTCGTCACCAACGCCATAGACTCCGTCTTCTGGAGCCGAGGCAAGGCGCGGCACGCCGGCGATTGCCGGCGCGGAAGTGTCCACGGCAACGCCCAGCGCCTGCGCCGGGCTGCCGCGCGTCGGATTGCCGCCGACATCGGTGACGCCGCGCAGTCCGTCCGCATCCGCGCCAAGCGCACCGCTGTCGCCGCTGCGCACGTCATAGGCGAAGGTGAGGCGATTGGTGCCGGAACCGGCGACGTAGCCGGCCTCCCGGCTGCCCGTTCCGAGCGTCAGCGTCAAGGTCGCGCCGGCCGGGCCCACGGCGACATTCTCGTCGAAGGTCACCGCCACCGTCACCACCGCCCCTTCGCCATAGGCGCCGGAGCCCGGCGGGTCCACCGCGGCGATGGCGGTCGCCGCCGGCCCGAGCGTGTCCACCGCGTGCGCCGGATCGTCGGCCAGCTCGGGATGCGACAGCACCGCCACGTGGCCGGCGGCGTCCTCCAGCGTGCCGATCAGACTGCCGGCGCCGAGCGTCGGCACGGCCACCCCGTCCGGATCGTCATCGCCGGCCGCGATCGCGTAGCGGAACTCGAACCGCTGCGCCCGTTCGCCGGCCGCCGGGGAAGTCAGCCGCGCCCGGCGCAGGGCGCGGCCGATGCGCAGGGGCAGGGTAATCGCGCCGCGGGCGGCCACCGGCTCCGAGAATGTCACCTCGACGCCGATCTCGTCGCCGGTAATGTAGGTCTCGTCGGCGCCCGGGTCCGTGTTCCACTCCACGCTGTCGAGGGTCGGGGCGCGGGCATCCACGTACACGGCTTCGAGCCCGGTGACGTCGGGCGCAATGTCCGCACCGCCGGAACGAATCGTCCCCGACACGATGCGCACGAACACGCCGTCGAGGTCCTGTTCGCCGGGGCCGACCCGGTAGGTGCATTCGACGAAGGTGCGGCCCTGGCCAAGCCCCGTGCAGGTGACCTGCTTCGACGTGCCGCCGATGTCGAGCTCGAGCCTGAGCGGCGTGATCACGTCAACGGGGGTCCCGAACTCGGCGCGCAGGACGATGGTGTCGCCCTCGCCGAAGCTCCCGTCCGGCCGTTTCCCCGCCGACGCCAGCACAAGTCCGGCCGTCGGCGCGGCCGTGTCGGCGTCGTCCGAGGCATCGGCATCGTCGTCCGGGTCGTCGCCATCGCCGTCCGGGACATCGGCTTCGTCCCCGGCGGTCTGCCCGGGAGTGGCGCGCAAGGCGCCGTTCACGGGATGCGCACCATCCTGAATGATGGCCTGGGTGCCGAAATATCGAAGCGCAGGGTTGCCCGCGAGGTCGGCGACGCCGCCCCGCTCACGGCCTTGATTATTTATCACACGATATAGACGCGGCTTGTCAACGGGAGCAAATCCAAACACGCTGATGCCTGCTTGGGAGGTGTCCCGACCCCTTACGCGATAGGAGAACCTGACGCGTGCGCTGCCGCTGCCGGACCGATAGGTTGCGCTGACATGAGCTGCGTCAAGACGGATGCTGACGCCGAAATCGTCTTCGACATCCACGGGCTCGGTCAGCGTCACGGCGATGTCGATCAGGTCGCCTTCGCCATAGTGCAGGTCCGAGCTGCCGGCCGCCGCCCTGCGCGGCCGGCTTTCGATCGTCACGCCCGTGACGCGCGGCGGCGTCGCGTCCACTTCGGCGCGTCCCGAGCCGACCGTGGGGACCTCCAAATCGAGCGGGTTTCTCTCACCGTCCATGAGGGGCCGCGCCTTCCAAGTGATCCTGCCCTGCCTTTTGTCGCATCCCGCATCGTCGTCCTTCGGATCGTAGGTGAACGTGAACGCCAAAGAACTTACCTTCGCCCCGCGGACTTGGGTTACGCATCCGTCGATCGCGAACTGGAGCCTCAGGGACGAAAGTCCTTCCGGCGGCGCGTTGAACGCCAGGCGGAAGCCGATGGGCTCGTCCTTGGCGTACGTCTCCTTGTCCAGAGCCAACGACAGCGGCTGCACCGGCTCGGCACCGGCGTCGGACGACCAAGCCAGACGTCTGGTGGTGCCCAGCGCACTCAGTTCGACGCCATCGGGCATGTTGCCGACGGTGTCAGTCAGATATTGTCGTCCGCGCAACAACTTCCCCGGCCGGATGTCGATATAGTCGCTGCCCGGCTCTACATTAAGGCGCAAAATGTCGGCAAACGTCGCCGTCCTGTTGTTTGAGTCCACGTAACAGGCGACTGTGCTTTTAAAACTTCCTACAGTGCCATCAATAACCTCCGCATATTCGATCGAAAGGTCTACTGAGCCATCCCCGCATGATTTTGAATTTTCGACCTTTGGCCACGCCCACCGGATTTCCTCGTCGAAGGTGACATCGAACAGCAATCGCGCCCGGTTATCCTGGCCCACGGTCGCCGGCGCGCGCAGCTTGACATCGACCACCTGCGGCGGCCGGCTGTCCACTCGGGCACCGAGGTGCGTCGGCGCCCGATTCGTCGCCACCGGGTTCCCGGCGGCGTCGGCCAACATGGCTGCGCCCACCAATGCCCCCGCCGGGACCTCAAGATCGCCGTCGAGCCGCGATTCCTCAATGTCAGTCTTGCGCCAAAGAAACGTCACTTGATGCCCCTCGAGCTTTTGGGCCTTCAGTCGCTTGACGGCATCGCCGGCATGGAGCAACAGCTTCAGCTCATCAAGGTCGCTTATCGTCACTGTCTCATCAAGGTCGCTTATCGTCACTGTCTCATCAAACTCGACGGCGACGACGACATCTTCGTCTGCGCCAAAAAGCGTTTTCGCGCTGACGAGGCGAATGCCGGCCACGGCAGGGGGCACGGTGTCGATCGATTTGCCGGGGAACTTGAACTTGCTGTCTGTGAAGCTGGTGACGGGCAGGCCATCTTCGTGTATGCCGCGGTTGCCGTGTTCGTCGGTCACGTCGTTCGGCCGCGAAAGGCCGACCACGGCGACCTCGGCCACATCGTCGCCGGCTGCGATCAAATGGGTGTAGGTGCGCGTCGTGGTCGTGCGCGCCGCCGGCACCATGGGTCGGCCCGCCGCCAGAATGGGCGCAAAGCCGCCGAAATCATCCACCGTCTCCGTGAATGTGACCACGACGCGAATCACGTCGCCGGCGCGGTAGGCATCTCGCGTGCTGATGACCTCGATGTTGCTGATGCCGACGCTGATGCCGTCCACCTTGTGGTTCTCCCGCGCGGAGTCCCAACCATCACCCAGCCCGGCGGGATTCAAACTTGGCAGCACGCCGCGGGGGTCGTTGATCGGGGGGTCTTCGACGGAAACGCCGTCCTTGTCCTCGTCCGTGGTCACCACCGTGTAGGGGCAGAGCAGGAAGCTCCCGGCGGCGGCGCACACCGCCGTACTCTTCGTGACCCCGCCCACTTCGACGTTCGCCGTGATCCCGGCCTGGGAGATGTCGGGGAGAATCTCGTCGAAGCCGAATCGCAGCGCGAACGTCTGTCCGGCGCGGTAAGTGGACTTTGTCCCCGGTGCCCCGGGCGTCACCGGCTCGATTTCGACGCTCCGTATCTGCGCCAGCGACGGCAGCGCCGCCATGAACGCGGCCGCAAGCACGACGGTGGCCGCCGTCTGGCGCATCAACGCCGCCGTTGCCGGCTTCCTCGCTGCCCCGATCAACCGGCGCGCGCGCGCGCCGGGCAGCCACCTGCGGTTCCCTCCGTTCAGGAACCAAATTTGCGTTCGCGCCATGATTTCGGTGCCAATCCCCGCCCCTTGCATTGGTGCGCAAGCATAAACGCACTATGCGGGTTCGGGCACATCTTGCGCGGAATCAAGACACGGAATACTGCGGGCCAGACGGCCTGACTCGCAACGCAGGCCTTGGTGGGGCCTCTCCGATACGCTTCACGCGGCGCCATCCCGACCTTGACACGGCTCGATGCGATGTGGTTCAGAATCGACGGGTCGTTGCTGGTTGTCCATGGCGGCTCATTCTTGCTCCAACGCTTCATTGAACACTTCGGTCTGCAGCCAAAAGGGCACCGCCAGCAACTCCGCCGCCTCCTCCTCGGGTATGAGCAACTCGCCACTGCGCCGCCAGTAGGCCCAGAACTGGGCCTCGTAGCCTTCGTCCAGTATCTCGAACGCGCCTTCGGCTTGCTGTTCCTCGAGGAACTCGCGCACCGCGTCGAAGGGTTGCACGCCCACCTGCTGGTAGTGCGCCCGCCCCCCGTATTTGTCGAAAAGCGCCTTGAAGACCTTCCAACTCCAGATCCATTCCAGCGCCATGATTCGCGCCAAGGCGGGGTCGTCGGCGCCTTCCGGTTCCAACCCCGGTTCCGCTTCCGCCATCATCTCCCGTGCCCGGCGCCACCAAGCCATGTAGGCATCCAGGTCCTCCTCGGTTACCTCGATGGCGTTGTCCCGGGCAAACCGGTCCAGGAGTGCGCCGTTGATCAGGTGGTCGATCGGCACCTCCGTGGCGTCCGCCACAGTGACTTCGGTCCCGAGCACCACCGCGATGACATCGCATGGATTGCGCTCGGCATGGACTGCATGAGCGACGAATGCCGCCAGCAGCGCAACGATCAGGAGCTTCATCTTCGTCCTCCCGGGCAAACTGCCCCGTCGTTCGACAGATTCGACAGAGTTGCGCCGCAGCTGGGTGCGCTACGCCAAGCCCCCTTTTTGGGGAATCCGCGCGTCGGGGAAACCGCGCCCGTGTCCATTGCCGTCGCGTCCTTGCGGCCACGGGTTCAGCCTGATGCACGACGGAGCCCCTTGCGCCTGTGAACGGTCGCAGTTGTCCTTTGTCCACCGAGCGCACGGCTTCGGGCCGTGGGGTAGAATCGGTTCGTTCAGCCGAGGACAACAGATGCATCGACCCCTTCCCGCCGTGCCCATGCATGAGCCGCAAGAGTGCGCCGATGGTCTGGGGTTCCCGGGCTGCCATCCGAAGCGAATACCCCGCTCCGAGATCGCGAGCTACGAAGGCAGGATCGAGTATTGGGATCGCGACACCGAGACGGCGATGGTTTGCGAACCCACCACGACCTACCACGAACGACCGGCGCAGGCGCTGGCGCAACTTGCCGCGTTGATCGGAGCAGTTCGGGGTTCGCCAATCGAGACCTTCGGCACCTGCGATCTTCTCATGCGCGACGGCGAGGGCGAGAGTTGGCGGATCTTGCAGGCCGATCAGACGGTGTTCCTGCATCCGGCGACCACCCGCCCTCAGGGGGCGGCCATCGAGGTGCTTGGCGGACACCTGCCAGATGTCGTGCTGGAGGTGGATCATTCCACCGACTCTCGGGGCGGCAAGCTATCGCTTTACTTCGATTGGGGGTTCCCGGAGGCGTGGATCGAGGTGCCGGAAACCGGCAATGCGAGGCGACCTGGCGCTCGAATGCCGGGCCTCACCATCTACCTGCGCCAGGCCTCAGGCTGGCAAGAGTCGGGCGCGAGCCGGGCGTTCCCCGGGTGGCAGGCGCACGAAATCCACAGCGCCATGAACGAAGGCTCCTTCTCCCGCCGTACGCTTGCGGCCGTGGCTGGGGTGGGCAGGGCGCTCGGTGACCGCGAGGGAACCGCGCCGAGCGAAGGTCCTGTGTCCGACGCCGTGGGACGCCCTGTACGCGATGCCGCTGTCCGACGCGTCTTCGCCCACCGCGGTCTGGCGCTCTCGCAAGGGACCCTTGCGGCTCTCGGAGACAGGTCTGTGGAAGAAGCGGTCGGGGCGGCGTTGTCGTGTCGGGATGAAGCGGATTTCGTTCTTCGGCTCTCGCCCGATTTCGCACGGCTTTAGAGGCAACACGCCAAAAAAGTCCCGGCCCATGACCGTTTGTATGCCGGGAAACCCTCGGGAGAAACCGCATCTGCCGTTTCGCCTCGCGGCGCGGGGAGAGGGGGGACGGGCGCTCCCCTCGTGGCGGCGAGGTGCGAGGGCGGCGGGTCAGGCCGCCACTTGCGGCGGTCCGCGCGCCGGCGGCCGCGTGGGTGCGCGTACGGCCAGTCGAGCTGGAAGTTGGTCTTGACGCCACACTACCTGCCCCTGCCTTGCACCAACTCCATCACCACAAAGCTCGACCAGAACGGTTCTTGAGTATGGTCCGCAGCCACCACCGCCACGAGGAAACGACGCTCTCGGCCATGGATCACAAGGTTCACAAGCTCCGCCTGGTGCGGAGCAAGGCTTGACACAAACTGCGGATCGGCTTCGTCGCTGCCGCACGGATACACCTCGTATTCGGCGTAGCTCTCGGCAAAGGAAAGCACGCGCAGGCGCATCGGGAGACGCCGTCCAAGGCATTGGCCGCTCCACCCCCACTCGCGCGGTGCTGCCGCAGGGAGGCTTGCGTCGTTCGTCAAGTGGAGCCTCTTCGGGCCGTACACTTCGTCCGGCGAAAAGGACACCGGCGGCCTGGACGGCGGAAGGATGCCGGCGAGGCTTGCCTGGCCGATGCGTTGGGCCGCATCGTTCACCTCCTCGCCCAGCACCAGAACCGCGTCGCCGCGCTCCGACCGTTCCAACCTGAGCGGCAACCGTCCGGGGCGCGGTGCCTTGACCGTTTGCGGAGAGCCGGATGCGGGATACTTGAATGTCACGTCAATGGGCGCGGCCGTCTGCTCGTCGATCGCGAACCAGCCATCGGCTGGCGTGGCGTGTTCGTCAAGGTCGAAGACCTCTGGGCTTTCTGGCTCGCGCAGCTCTCGGAGTTGCGACTCGAGAGGCGCATTGAACAGCCAAATGCTGCCAAGCAGCACAGCCGCGCTTCCGCCCATCTTCACGGGCCCGAAGTTGAAGCCGGCGCTCGACACTCCCCCCAGGATGCCGTAGAGCAAGGTGGCCACGCCGCACGCGAGCACGATTGCAATCACCATTGCGGGCGCGGCAAAAGCATCGAACGACGCGAGCACCACACCGGACATGAGGCAGCCAACGATCACGAACGCCACGAAGACGAATGGCCCGGTGCGACTCCCCGCCACCTCCACAGGGGCACCTCCCCGACCCATGCCACGCTCTTCGTCTGCCATGTTGTCCCCCCATCTGCCCTAATCCGTCCAGCGAACACACCTCCGCGGGATGCAGCCCTCGTGCATGCTGCCGCGGAAACACTGAGGCAATGTACTTTACGACTTAAGGACATTTCCGACATCGGGCAGCCTGCTGCAGGGTAGCGAAATGTTCGGTGGGGGTCATCGCCAGACCCCGACGACGGCCCGGTCGCGCGACCAGAACCCGGGGCAGCCTCGCGCAAGGACCGTCGTCGCCGCACACGGCGCGGACCATGCCGTTCGACACCGGTGCCCGACGGCGCCGAAGCACCCATGTGGCCGGCGGACGGCCTATGCCTCGGAGATTTCACAGCAAACATTTCGTCCCACGTGCCCAAGGGTCGATGTCTCGCACTCAACGGCGGCCTGCCGCGTGCGCTCGAATCGGCGCGCGAGTGGGGAACGCGTGGGGCCCCGCAGCCACGCGGGCGCCGAAAGGAGGCACCGCGGGAAACGTCGCCCTCTTGGGCCCGTGCAATGAAGCGCCCGTGTGTCGGGGGCCGCCTTCAGGCGGCGGTGCTCTCGATGACGTCGCCCTTGCGCTGGAGGACGGTCACGCCGCGCTTCAGGGCCGCCTGCCTGAGCCTGTCGTGGATGTGGAAGGCCGCCAGGGCGAAGCGCTGCTCGTGGCCGGCGTACTCCGGAAACAGGCGCGGGAAGTTGACCGCCTTGACGGCCAGCAGATTCGTCAGGTCGTTCTCGTGCGCCTTGTACTTGACCTCGACGACGCACACCGTCCGGCCGTTGACCAGCAGCAGGTCGAACTCGTTCGCGAGCCCGTTGCCGGAGCGCTCGGTGTTTCTCTGGAGGAAGTCGAAGCGCTCGCCATCCAGAACCGGGTTGGCCTTGAGGCTGTTGTGGTAGAACTCCTCCGCCACTGCGCCCTGGTTGTTGCCCACGCCGCCGTACATCTCCGCCAGCCGGTTCAGCTTGGCGTCGGTTTTCGCCAGCTGGGCGTCGGTTTTCGCCAGCTGGGCGTCGGTTTTCGCCAGCTGGGCGTCGGTT
>VXSY01000065.1 GCA_009837725.1 Gammaproteobacteria bacterium
TGGCACCATCCCATTATCCCACGAGGCAGACTTTGTTCAGAGCTTCCCTAGGGCGTTAGGAATCGCCGTTCAGAGCCGCCTGGCGCTCGGCAAGAATGGCGCGAAGGTCGTCGAGGTTCAGGTCGATCTTCGCCTGTGCCGACCACTGCGCCTGCTCGGAATTGACGGCATTCACGTTCTCGAACGTGGCGAGCTTGCCGAGCCGACGCCGCGGCCCGAACACATGCAAGATGCGCCCTTCGACTTCCCATTGGAAATCGCCGTAAACGCCGCCGTAGGAACCCCCCATCTCCATGACCCCATCATATGCGCGCTTCGGAAGCGACTTCAAACCCACGCGTTGGCGGGAAGGCGCCTGCCTTGCCTCTGAAGGCGCGTCGTAGGGGGTCGGGAAGCTCTGCCTAGTCGGTGACCTCTTTGCGGGGAGGCGTTGCCATTTGCAAACGAGCGAGACGCGACGTTGGCGGCGCGGCCCCCTAGCCCCTTACTGCATCCACGACCCTCGCGTAGCGATCCAGAGCCGGTAGCACTTCCTCTGGGCCCCTGGCTGGCAAACCGAAGACGATATGGTCGAAGCCTTGACCGATGCGGCCGCGCAGTTGGTCTGCATCCGGCGGAGCGCCGAAGAGGGCGAGGTCCAGGTCTTCCACCTTGCGCTCCTTCTTCGCCAGCGCCTCGCGCAGCCGGTCCATGTTGCCTGAGCCCAGGCCGCCGATAGGGAGCCAGCCGTCGGCGTAGTCGGCGATGCGGTCGAAAACCCACTTCGAGTTGGCGCCGATCCACACCGGCGGACCGCCTTCCTGCACCGGCTTGGGCCAAGACCAGATGGGATCGAAGTCCACGTGCTCGCCGTGGAACTCGGCGTCCTCCATGTTCCAGATTGCGCGCATGGCCAGCACCTTCTCGCGGGTGATGGCCCAGCGGTTCGCGTAGTTGGCGCCGTGGTTCTCCATTTCCTCGCGGTTCCAACCGGCGCCGATGCCGAGGATGACGCGGCCGCCGGAAATGGTGTCAAGAGAGGCGATTTCCTTGGCGGTGGTGATGGGGTCGCGCTCGATGACGAGGCAAATGCCGGTGCCGAGGCGGATTCGCTCCGTCACCGCGGCTGCGGCGGCGAGCGCCACGAAGGGATCGTGCGCGTGCCAGTAATCCCGCGAGAGATCGCCGCCGCCGGGAAATGGCGTCTTGCGACTCGCCGGGATGTGCGTGTGTTCCGGAAAGAACATCATGTCGAAGCCGCGCTCTTCGGCAGCGCGCGCCACCTCCACCGGGCCGATGGCGTAGTCGGTGGGGAACATGCTGACGCCGAACTGCACCTCGTCGATTCCTTTGAACGCCATCGTTTCTCTCCCTTTGCTAGTGGAACGCTCTTGACTTAGGGGAGGGCGGCCCCCCTCCATCGCGCCGTAAGGCACGTATCTGCGTTCGCCCGCACTCTGAGGCGAGCGGAACTCGATCAGGCAAACTCGCCGTGCCGCCCGGCGCCTTCGAGAAAGCGGCTGGCGCCGTGGATGGTCTCGCCGGACTTGATCACTTCGCGGCCGAGCAGGGTTTCGTGCTGCAACGCCTCTTCCATCGGCCTGCCCCATTGGGTGAGCACGGAGCGGCGGTCGCTTCTCATGCAGCGGGGCGGGAACTTGGTGAGCTGTTCGGCGAGTTCGATGGCGCCATGCAGCGCTTCGCCGTCTTCGGTTATGCGGTTGGCGAGGCCCATCTGCTTGGCCTCTTCGCCGCCCACGCCTCGTCCCGTGAGAATCATATCGAGAGCGTGGCTCTGGCCGATGAGCCGAGGTAGGCGGACCGTGCCACCGTCCACCAAGGGCACGCCCCAGCGTCGGCAATAGACGCCGAAGGTCGCGCTGCGGGCCGCGACGCGGAGGTCGCACCAGAGCGCGAGTTCCAAGCCGCCGGCGACCGCAAAGCCCTCCACCGCGGCGATCACGGGCTTGGACAGCGTCATGCGCGTGGGGCCAAGTGGGCCGTCGCCGTCGAGTGTCACGCGGTTGCCGGCGCCGGTGGCGACCGCCTTGAGATCGGCGCCGGCGCAGAAATGTCCGCCGGCACCGGTGAGCACGGCTACCTGCTGCTGGCGATTGGCGTCGAAGGCCCGGAACGCTTCCGAAAGGCCGCGCGCGGTCTCGAAATCCACCGCGTTGCGGGCATGCGGTCGATCGATGGTGATGATGACGAGGTCGCCGTGCTTTTCGACGCGAACGGGATCGGGATGGGTGGTCATCTGCGGCGGCTCTGGTTCGTTCAGTGGCTATAGTATCCGCAGGGGCGACCCTTGTGGTCGCGCGCCCTTGCGGGTGCGTTGGCAGTTCGCTTACGCGAACTGCTGCGAACCGAAGTTCGTTGCCATGGACACGGGCGAGGACACGCCTCGCCGCTACGAAGGAGAAGCACATGCGTCTTGACAGTCCGAGGGTTGCGCCGGTTGCCGAAGCCGATTGGAACGACGCGCAGCGCGAAGTGATGAAGCCGTTCGTGGCCCAGGGGCGGGTGTTCAACGTCTTCGCCTCGCTGCTGAACCATCCGGACCTGTTCCGGCGCTGGCTGGTGTTTGCCAACCACATCCTCGGCAAGTCCACGCTCAGCTTGCGGGATCGGGAAATCCTCATCCTGCGCATCGGGCATTTGGGAGATTGCGGCTACGAGTGGGCACAGCACGTTGGCATCGCCAGGCAAGCGGGCATGTCGGACGCCGAGATTCGCGCCGTGCGCGATGGCGCGGACGCCGGTGGCTGGAAGGCGAACGAGCAGGCGCTGCTCCGCGCCACGGACGAGCTAAAGGCCGACACGCACGTTTCGGACGCCACGTGGGCAGCCCTGTCGGCGCATTACGACACGCAGCAGATCATGGACATCGTGTTCACGGTGGGGCAATACAACATGCTGGCGATGGCGCTCAACTCGCTCGGCGTGCAACTCGACGAGGGCCTGCCAACGGACGTGTGAGCGGGTGGCGTTGGCGCCCCTTCGTGTGCGCGCTTGTGGGCGCAAGGAGGGCGAGACGCCCTCCCTCCAACCCGCCGCAAGGCGCGTCAGAATGTGTGTGGGCAACGTCGGAAGGGCGCGTGCGCCACATCCGCATTCTGGCCCCCGAATCCCCCCATTTTGGGTAGAACGGTATCCTTGGCGTCACCTTTCGTAACAATTTGTGCAAAAAACCTGTTGAATGGCAGGCGGGATTGGGCGATTATCCGAGCCATGAAGAGCAGCGACTGACGGGGAAACCGCGCGGGCAGATGCATTACGCCAACGCAATCATCAGTTTCGTCTTGGTGCTGGCCGCCTTGGTCCACTTCGACCGTCCCGCTGAATCCGCCATGTTCGTTCTCGGCGCCGTGCTCGCCGCCATCGCCCTCAAGCACTGGCTCCACGCTCGCATGGTTGGCCTGTTGGCGGTCATCACCACCGGCGCCATGTTCTTCTTCTTCGCCTCCTTCTTTCGCCTCACGCCCACGTTGCAGCCAGACTGGTACTGGCAAGGACAACAAGCGGTGCATGTGGCCAGCCTCCTGTTCGCCGGCTTTGCCATGATCCCGGTGCTGACGGAGTTCAGTTGTCGAATGAAGGCAAGCGAAAACTGTCCGCTGACGCGCCGGGCAGAGGTGGCGAAAGTCGCCAAGGAACAAAAATCCAGCGTCGCCTCCGTCCGCTCCTGACCCAACCCCTTCCGACTTCCCTTCCCGCTCCGGTCTCCCCTACAAGCTCCCGCTACGGCGGTTTGCGCGCGTTCAACCGCGTTCGCGCCGCACGGCCGGCATGACCTCTTCCAGCCAAGCCGACAGGGCGTTCTCGTCCCACGGTGCCCGGAGCGCGATGTTGACCTCGTCCGCTCCGGCATCCACCAGTGCCATCACGCGATCTAGCCCTTCGGAAGGCGTGCAGATCAGCGCTCCCGCTTCGGTCCGAGCCGCGCCGGCGCCCCAGTCATGGCGGAACTTCTCGCGCTGGCGTGCAAGTCCCAACTCGTCCATCGACATGTAGAACGCGAGGTTGGCGGCGCGCCGGATTTCTGCGGGGTCGCGTCCGTCCTCCTCGCACCAGTGGTCCAGCACCTGGCTCAGGCGATGGAACTCCTCGGCACTGACATAGGCGGCGTTCCAGCCATCGGCGCGGCGGGCCGCGATTTCTAGCGTGCGTTTCTCTCCACGGCCGCCGATCCAGATCGGCATGCGCGCCTGCACGGGACGCGGGCGGCAAGTGGCGTCGTCCACCTGAAAGTGCTTGCCGGAAAAGGTGGTGCGCTCTTCGGTGAGCATGCGCCGGACGATCTCGGTGGCCTCGTCGAGCATGTCGAGGCGAGTGCCGATGTCGGGGAAGACATAGCCGTAGGCGCTTGCCTCCTGAATGTGCCAGCCGGCACCGAGGCCGAGCTCAAAGCGCCCGCCGCTGATGTGGTCCAGGGTCGTGGCGGCCTTTGCCAGCAGTGCGGGGTTGCGATAGCCCACATAGAAGACCAGGCAGCCGATGCGGGCCCGCTTGGTCTCCGCCGCCAGCGCCCCCAGCGTCGCCACGGCTTCGAAATGCGCCCCCTCGCCGTCTTGCCAGGGGGCTTCGTAGAAGTGGTCCCAAGTGGAAATCCAATCCACCCCAGCGTCGTCAAGCCGCCGCCAGAGTGCCCGCAGATCGTCCATGGCGATGAACTGCTGACCCACGTGAACGCCGAGAGAAATGCCCATGCTCTAGCCGATCCTTTCTTTTGGTAGAGAGCGATCGTAGCAGGGAGGGAATGGGCCGGAAGCACCTTGCGTTGTAGCCGGCTCGCCCCTAGCGAACGTCCGGCAGCCGTTCGCGAAAGGGCGGATTGCCCGTCAGGACGTACCTGCTGGCTCCGCAGACACGGGCGCCTCCACGGGCACTGCCGGCTCAAGCGGCCTCGTGCGGCGCTTTCTGAGCCATGCGGTACGGGCGCGCAGCTTCGCTGGGAGGGCCAGCATGGCGGGCGTTGCCACCAACGTAAGCAGGGTGGCGAAGCTGAGCCCCGAGACGATCGCTTGCGAGAGCGGTACCCAGAAGCTCGATGTTGCGCTGCCGTACACGATGTCGCGGCTCACTAGGTCCACCGAGAAGTTGGCGGCAAGGGGCAGCAGTCCGAACACGGTGGTCACGGTCGTCAGCAACACAGGACGCAGGCGCTGGGCACCCGTGCGCACGATCAGCGAAAGGTCGTCCAGCTCCGGGTGATTGCGCTTCAGCACGTTGTAGGTGTCGATGAGCACGATGTTGTTGTTCACCACGATGCCGGCGAGCGCGACCACGCCGATGCCCGTCATCACCGCGCTGAACGGCGTGTTGGTGACGAGCAGCCCGAGCAGCACCCCGGCCGTAGACATCACCACCGCCGCCAGGATCACCGCGCTCTGATAGAGGCTGTTGAACTGCGTCACCAGCAGCACGAACATGAGCAGCAGCGACATCAGGAAGGCGAAGGAGACGAACTCCATCGACTGCTGCTGTTCCTCGTTGGCGCCGCGGAACGCGATGTCCACCCGCGAATCCAGCCCCGCCCCGTCGAGCCAGGCCTGGATTTCCTTCACCTTGTCGTCCGCCAGCACGCCCGGCGCCACGTTGGCGCGAATGAACTCCACCACGCGCCCATCGATGCGCTCGATGTTGTCGACATAGGCGGCGGGCGTTCTGGTGACGAAGTTGCTGATGGGCACGCGACCGCGCGTCGTGTTGATCGTGAGGTCGTCGAGGGCGGCGAGGCCCCGGCTGTCGCTCGGAAAGCGAACGCGGATGTCCACGGCGTCGTCGGCTGTGTCCGGACGGTATTCGCCTACCTTCACGCCGGCAGTCACTAGCTGCACGCCGACGCCGACCAGGGTCACGTCCGCGCCGTAGAGCGCCGCTTGCGCCCGGTCCACGGCCAGCCGCCACTCGACGCCCGGCACCGCCCGGGTATCTTCGATGTCGCGCAGCCCATCGACTTCCGTATCGAGGTGCTCGCGCACGCGCCTGACCACGGGATCGAGCAACTCGGCGTTGTTGGAAGAGAACTGGATCTGCACCGGCTTCCCCACCGGTGGCCCCTCCTCCTGCTCGCGCACCTCCACCAGAATGCCGGCAAGGTCTGCCGTGCGCTGCCGCAGAAGCTCGAGAATCTCCCTGCCCGACATGTCGCGCTCGTCGGGAGGATGCAGTTCGAAGTTGAGCGAGCCGATGATGTCAGGGGCGTTCGAGCCGCCGTTGAAGCCGCCGCCGAAGGAACTGCCGGTGCTGGTCCACAGATTGACGTCCTTGATGCCGGGAACGTCCACGACCCGCTGCTCCACTTCGTGCACCAGCCGGAACCCTTCCTCGGCAGAAAGGTTGCCGCGAGCGCGAACGTGAATCTGCGCGTACATGGGGTCGCTATTGGTGAAGAAGACCATGCCGCGGCCGAAGTTCAGATAGACGGCAAAGATCGTCGCCAGCAAGAGCAGCCCCACCCCTAGCGTCGCGAGCGCATGCTTGCTGGTGAAGTGCAGCAGGTGCGCGTACCAGCCCGTTGGGCCGGGAAGCAGCCTCGGGTCGCCGTCCTCCAGCTCCCGCAGCGTCCTCACCGCCCGTTCGTCGCGCACTCTCGGGCGGTCGAACACCGCCCCCAAGGTGGGGCCGAACATGAGCGCATAGAGCAGCGAACCCGACAGCACCGCGAAAACCGTCACGGGCAGATAGCGCATGAATTTGCCGGAGACGCCCGGCCAGAACAGAAGCGGCAGAAACGCGGCGAGCGTCGTCGCCACCGAGGCGGTCACGGGCCAAAACATGCGCTTGGCGGCCATCGAATACGCCATCCGCCGATGGTGGCCCTCCACCATCTTCCGGTCCGCGTACTCGGTGATGACGATGGCGCCGTCGATCAACATGCCGAGGCCCAGCAGCATCCCGAACATGACCATGAAGTTGAACGAGTAGCCCATCACCCAGACGATCGCCAACGCGAACAGGAAAGAGACGGGAATCGCCGCTCCGACGATGAGGCCAGCGCGGAACCCCATCGCTGCCACGACGAGCACCATCACCAACACCAGCGCGGTGAGGATGTTGCCCTGCAGTTCGTTCACCTGGGTTCGGGCATAGGGCGCCTGGTCGTTGGAGTAGAACACCGTCACCCGGTTCGGCAGGTCCGGTCTCGCGCGTTCCACCAGCGCTTTCGCCTTCTCCACCGTGTCCACGAGGTTGGCGTTCTGGCGCTTGACGATGTCGAGCGTAATGCTGGTGTTGCCGTTGACACGCGAGTAGCGCTCGCGGTCCTTGAAGGTCTGCCGCACCGTGGCGACGTCCGAGAGGGTCACCACGGCATCGCCGTTCGTCTTGAGGGGCAGGTCGAAGAGATCCTGCGCGTCCTCGATCACGCTTGGCACCTTCACCGCCATGCGTCCAGCGCCGGTGTCGAGCGATCCAGCGGGGATCAACTGGTTGTTGCGCGCCACCGTGCCGAGCAGCTCCTCGGTGGCAACCCCGTAGGCTTCGAGCGCCTCCGGGTTGATCATCACCTCGAGCAGTTCCTCGCGGTCGCCGAACATCCTCACTTCGAGCACGTCCGGCAGCGTCTCGATTTGGTCTTGCAGCTCGCGGGCAATGTTGTAGATCACCCGCTCCTGCACCTCGGGGCCGATCACGTTTACCTGCAGGATCGGGAAGTCGTTGGCAGACACCTCCTGAATGTAGGGTTCCTCTGCGGTGTTCGGGAACTCCGGCTTGGCACGACTGACGGCGTCGCGCACGTCGAGCAGGGCTTGGTCCAGGTCGAAGTCGGCGTCGAACTCCGCCACCACCGTGGCAAGGCCTTCGTTGGCAGTGCCGCGCACCTCCTCGATGCCATCGAGCACCTGCAGCTCGATCTCCAGAGGCTTCACCAGCAGCCGTTCGGCGTCCTCGGGCGAAATGCCGGGATGCGGCACGCCGATGACGAACACCGGCACCTCGATGTTGGGGCTCGACTCGATGGGGATCGAACATCGCGCCACGACTCCGGCGATCACCACCATGCACATGAGCAGCAGCGTGGTGCGTGCCCGCTGGAAAACCGCGTCGATGAAGAGGTTGTTCACGAGGTGGTGCCGCGCGCCAGCTCAGCCGCCCTGCCGGCGGTGGACTCGTCGCCGTCTTCGCCGGCGATGCCGACCGGCGCCAGCGCAGTGCCGTCGTCCTCCAGCACTACATCGACCACTTCTCCGGCGGTAACGAACTCCTGCCCAACGGTGATGAGCGTGGTGTGTTCCGGCAGCCCCGTGACCCAAACGCCGTCGGCGTCGTCCGCGACGATCTCAACCGTGTGGAACTGCACGCGGTTGTCTGTATCTGTGGTGCGCACGCCGACGCCACCGGCATCGTCGAGCGCGAGCAAGGCGGGACTCACCTTGTGCGCCAACACGGTGGCCACCGACACGTCGATGCGGGCGGTGATGCCGCTGCGCAGGGAATGGTCGGCATTGGGGATGGTGATCTCGATGGCATATGTGCGGGTGGTCGGTTCCGCCTGCTGGCCGACGAAGCTGATCGGGCCCCGCACCGGCGTGCCGGTTGGGAGCACGCCCTCGGCCATGCTCCCCACCCTCAGGCGATGCACGTCGCGTTCGGACACGCGACCCACAAGCAGCATCGGATCGAGGTCAACGATCGTGGCGCACGCCGCGCCGGGCTGCACATAATCGCCAAGCTCGACATCCGTGGTTTCCACGACGCCGTCGAACGGTGCTCGGATCATGGTTCGCTCGACGTTGAGCCGAGCCGTCGTCAGCCGAGCCTGGGCGGAGGCGAGCATGGCGCGCGCCTGGGCGGTCTCGGACTCCGATTGAAAGCCCTGCGACTGCAGCCGCAAGCGACCTTGATAGTCGATGCGGGCCTGCTTCAGCGCCTCGCCAGCCTCCGCCACCCGTACGGGCCGGTCGTCGTCGGCTAGGCGACAGAGTAGGTCGCCTTTGGCAACGCGATCGCCCCGCTCGATCGGTCGCCCGATCACGCGCCCGGCAAGCTCGGAGCGCACAAGCACGGTGCGCTTGTTCTCGGTGCGGCCGCGAACGGTGACCGTCTCCGTCACAGTGCTGGCACGGATGTGCCGAGCGCGAACGCGGGTGCGAGCCTTGTCGTCCACCACCGCCACGTTCTGCTCCTTGAGCTCGGCGACGGTCGGGTGGCGAACGTCGGCGTTGCTGTCGCCGAGTTGGCCTGAGAGCAGCCAAACGACAGTCACAAGCGCAATGACACCGGCGGTGACGTACGTCTTTCGCATGGGGTTTTGTCTGCTAGGCGGCAGGGAAGGTTACGAAAAGTAACACATGGCGTAGGGCATCGCTACCGGAAATGAGAGAGAAGGGCGTCCTGCTTCCCTTAACCAACCCCTGCCATGCGAGGGCCTCGCTGGACGGCGCCCGCCCTCCGAGCGTGCCGAAGGCGCGCACGCAGCGGAGCCGGCCAAGCCACCGCAAGCAAGCGTCCCAGACAACGCCAAAACAAAGCGCCAACCTCGAACAACGCCACCTACGAACCAACTTCCACTCGCTGACGCCCGTCATGCCTTGACGTACCGACGGCACGTAAGGAGTTGCCCCTCCAAGACCCGCTTTTTCACGCGCTAGCAGAACGGTGACCGCAGCTACCACTCCCCCACGTTTGGCATCGAAGCCCACGGCTCCGCCTTCGGCAGCGGCGCGCCTTGCTGCAGGATTTCGATGGAGATGTTGTCCGGCGAGCGCACGAACGCCATGTGGCCGTCGCGGGGTGGCCGATTGATGGTGACACCGCCGTCCATGAGGCGCTGGCAAACGCCGTAGATGTCCTCCACGTGGTAGGCGAGATGTCCGAAGTTGCGCCCGCCTTCGAGCGTCTCCGGGTCCCAGTTGTGGGTGAGTTCCACCTGCGCCTCGGAATCCCCCGGCGCCGCCAGGAAGACCAGCGTGAAACGCCCCGCGTCGTTGTCGATGCGCCTGAGTTCCTCAAGGCCCAGCTTGTTGCAGTAGAAATCCAGCGAAGCGTCGATGTCGGTGACGCGAACCATCGTGTGCAGGTACTTCATGGCGTTGTGCCTCTCCCACCTCGCCCCGAGCGCGGGGCCGCGAGCGCCAATTGAACCAGAAGCGCACGGCATTTGCCCGACAGGCAGAAAAAAGCCCCAAACCCCTTGCGGGGCTTGGGGCAGATCAGGAATCAACGGATCTAGGAATCAGCCCCCACCATAGACGCAAAAGGACAAGGAAGGTGGAACAAATGGTGGAGCAATAGTGGAAACCCGGTGGGCAAGTGCCCGTCCGCCCTCCAATCCTCATTGCAGAAGAGCGCCTCCTCCGCTATGCGGCCGAATCCTTCTTGAGCTCCGCCACCAAACGCGCCGTCTCTTCCTCCGCCAAACCGGCCACATGGAATCCCGTGCGGTCGATTACACCGCCAAGCCGCTTGCGCAACCCAGCGACCACCGCATCGGGCTCCCCCGCCACCGCGATGGCGTCCACCACCTCGTCCGGTACCGCATCCGTGAGGGTCGGCTGCCTCTCGCCCTGCTCGCGCCGAGCGATCAACTCATCCTGCAGCCAGCCCCAGCCGTGCAGGTCGAGTACCGGCCGATACGCCACCGTGCGGGCATAGAAGGCGATGCGTTCGCGCACGGCTTCCTTCGCCCTCAGAGCCGCCTCTTCATCCGCCCCGGTCGCCACCATCGGCGCGTAATCGAGCACGAAGTCCTCGCGCCGGCGCCCTGCCGCCGCAAGTCCCTTCTCAATGGCCGGCAGCGTCACCTCCCGCATGTACGCTTCCGTGGAGAAGGGATGCATCATCATCCCGTCGGCCACCTCGGCCGCCACTTGCGTCATCAGGGGCCCGGTGGCAGAGAGGATGATGCGGGGTCGCCCCGCGCCCGTGTTGCGCGGCGTGAACGTCGCCGGCATGAGGGTGTGCGTGTAGAACTCGCCCCGGAAATCAAGAATAAAAAATTAATGCCAACAGGCGAAGATCGCCCGCATGGCCGAGATGAACTCCCGCATCCGCGCCGCCGGCTTTCCCCACGGCATGGCAAACCGCCGCTCGATGTGCGGCCGCACCTGCGAGCCGAGCCCAAGCACCAGTCTGCCGCCGGCAAAGGCATTGAGATCGTGCGCCGTCTGCGCCAGCGTCATGGGGCTGCGTGCAAACGCCACCGCCACCGAAGTAACGAGCTCAATTCGCTCGGTCGCCGCTGCGGCCAGCGTCAAGGGCAGAAACGGATCGTGGTTCGTCTCCGCCACCTTGGCACCGTCGTACCCAAGCTCCTCGAGCCGCCGCGCTCCCGCACCGGCAGCCCCCATGTCCGAAGTCAGTGGCGCATCAACCTTCATTCGCAAACTTCCTCCCTCACCGATTCTCTCCCTTGCCCCAAGGCCATTGGCGCGACCCGCCCCCCAAGGAG
>VXSY01000017.1 GCA_009837725.1 Gammaproteobacteria bacterium
CGACGTTGATGCCGGGCTTCAGCCGCTCGATGGCGTCGAGATAGCCGCCGTAGTCTTCCCAGTCCCACGGCAGGCCCGTGAGGATGGCGTTCTTGGGAATGTCCTCCACCGTCTCCATCATGCTGGCGAGGAGCTCTTGGTCGGCCGGCTTGCAGGGCGCGAACGTCACGCCGCAGTTGCCCATGAGCACGGTGGTGACGCCGTGCCAGCTCACCGGCGTCAGCGCCGGGTCCCAGCCGATTTGGGCGTCGAGGTGGGTGTGCAGGTCGATGAAGCCGGGCGTGACGGTCATGCCTTGGGCGTCGATCTCCCGCCGCCCCTGGCCCTTGACCTCGCCCACCTCGGCAATGCTGCCCCCGTCAATGGCAAGATCGCCCGGCACCGGCTCAGCGCCGGTGCCATCGACGAGTTCGCCGCCGCGAATCACGATGTCGTGCATTGGATTTCCCCTCCTTGACTGCCGGCGCGGGTACTTCGCCCGCGCCTCAAGCAGTTGCATCGGAACTGCGGGTGAGCATCCCGCCAGCGGTGTGCGGTGTCAAGGCGAGCCATGCCCCTGGCGCCTGGGCAACGGCACCAGCATGGGCGTGCTGGCCTGGTACTGCGCATACGTGGGGTACTTCTCGATAGAGATCGTCTCCGTCAGCCTGACGCTGCCGACCATTTGACCGGACAGGAAGATGAAGCCGAGGCCGGTCCAATGCAGCCAATCACCCGAAGCGGACACCGCGAAGAGATAGAACGCGAACCACATGCCAATTTCGCAGAGGTAGCTTGGGTGTCGGCTGTATCGGAAAAGGCCCGTGTCGATGAAGGGTTGCTCGATCTCTTCGCCAGCCTCCGCCTTGCGCTTCTTGTCCTGCTGGAAGGTCCACATCTGTTGATCGCCCACCGTCTGCCCAGCCAAGAAGGCGACGAACACCACCGCGGCGACCGCGTCGAGCCAGCCGAGCGGCGCATGCGGGGAAAGCCACGCTTGGTGGATCGGCGACGTGAACAGCCATATCAGCAGCAACTGGCTGGGCACAATGAAGAGGATGTTGGCGATCTGAAAACGCAACGGGCCGAGGCGTTCTTCCACCACAACCCAGCGGTAATCGCCACCGCCCCTGCGAAAGCCGCCCTTGCGGGCGAAGTTGAAGGTGAGCCGAACCGCCCAAAGCAGCACCAACAGCGTCATCAAGTTGATGCGCGCTGAGTCGAACCCATCGCGCGCCGCAACCAACAAGCAGTAGATGGGCGGACACAGCGACCACACCCGATCCAGCCACACGTTCTCCCGCAGGACGATCGCCGCCACCCAACAGAAGACGATGAGAACCAGACACAGCTCCAAGGCGGAGCCGAACGGCGTCCCCGCGAGAGGGTTGAACGGGATCATTCCAGACATCGCAAGGCCACCCAACCAACCACCGACGGGGCAAGCCTAACAGGAGGGTGCCAAGTATCTCCTACCAGTCTGTCGGACTTCCCCGCGTGGCGGTTGTTGGCGTCGTCTGGGACGCGGGTTGCGGTGGCCTTGGCCGGCTCCGCTGCGGGCGCACCGTCGACACGCTTGGCGCGCGGATCGCCCCTCCAAGGCCCGCGCCAAGTCCGACAGGCTAGCGTAGGGGTTTGAGGAAGCGGGACACCACCGCGTCGAGCTGCACGCGGCCCTCGGGGGTCAAGGCGATTCGGTCGCTTCGCATGAGGCCCCATGCGATCAGTTCGGAGACGGTCGGTTCGATGGTCGTTCTCGACAGCCCCGTTCGGGCCGAAAACAGCTCCCACTCCACGCCGTCGGTTAGGCGCAAGGCATTGAGCACGAACTCGAAGGCGAGTTCTTCGCTTGCAACCGGCGTGGTGGCGGCGCAATGGTCCGCCAGATACAGCCTCGGCTGCGACGGCTTGGCGGTGCGGAGCACTGCCGCCTTGCCGTCGCCGCCGAACGAAGTGTGCTTACCGTGCGCGCCGGCACCGATGCCGAGATAGTCGCCAAAGCGCCAATAGTTGATGTTGTGGCGGCATTCGTGGCCGGGGCGGGCGAAGGCGGAGACTTCGTAGCGGCGGTAGCCGTGGCGTTCGAGCAGGGCGACGCCGGCGGCCTCCATGTCGGCGGCGGCGTCGCTGTCGGGGAGGCCCGCAGGCGGCCGCCGCGCAAACTCGGTCTTCGGCTCGATGGTGAGTTGATACCAGGAGATGTGCGGCGGATCGTGGCGGATCGCTCGCTCGAGATCGGCCAAGGCGTCCGCCTCTGTCTGTCCCGGCAGGCCGTGCATCAGGTCGATGTTGAAGCTCGTGAACCCCGCCCGACGCACCTCTGCTATCGCGGTTTCGGTGTCTTCGGGCGAGTGGGTTCGGCCGAGAACGTCAAGCTGTGCCGGATCGAAAGACTGCGCGCCGAGCGAGACGCGAGTGACGCCCGCCTTTCGATAGGCACGGAAGCTGCCGTGTTCCACGGCGCCGGGGTTTGCCTCCATCGTCACTTCCAGAGCGCCGGCGACAGCGGGCGCGGACAACAGGGCGCGCATCGCCGCCGGCGAAAACAGGCTCGGTGTGCCCCCGCCCAAGAAGACGCTCGCAATCGCCCGGTTGCCGTGGCGTTCCGCCTCTTGGGCCAGGTCGTCGAGCAGCACCTCCAGGTATTGGGGCTCCTGCAACGCACCGCGCAGGGGGTGCGAGTTGAAGTCGCAGTACGGGCATTTGCGCACGCACCAAGGGAAGTGGACGTAAAGCCCGAGCGCCGCTGCAGGTTGCGTTTGGGCGCCAATCACGACTGGCTCTTTTCGGCGAGGAGCTCCGCCAGCGCCCGGCAGGCCTGGCCCCGGTGGCTGAGCGCGTTCTTGGTCGCCGCGTCGAGCTCAGCGGCAGTGCATCCCCGCGATTCAACCAGAAAATGCGGGTCGTAGCCGAAGCCGTTGCCGCCTCGCGGCTGCTCCACCACCACGCCATACCAAGCCCGCGAGACGATCAGCGGGTCCGGGTCTTCTGCCGAACGCAGGAAGACCAACGTGCAATGGAAGTGCGCCGATCGGTCCGGCGCCCCACGCAGTGCCGCAATCAGCTTGGCGTTGTTCACCGCATCGCTCTTCGGCTCCCCGGCATAACGCGCCGACCAAACTCCCGGAGCACCCCCCAAGGCAGGAACCACGAGCCCCGAATCGTCCGCAATCGCCGCCAACCCAGACTCCCGAGCCGCATGACGGGCCTTGAGCAGAGCATTCTCGACAAACGTAACGGCTGTCTCTTCGGCGCCCTCAATGCCAAGCTCGCCTTGCGGAATCAAATTCACATCCCCAAGCAGCGCCTGCATTTCCCGAAACTTCCCCGGGTTGTCGGACGCGAGCACGACACGACGATCGGTGCTCATGGGTCACTCAAGGCAAGGGCCCGTACAGGGCCTGCTGGAACGAAAGCGCTTCCGCCCCGTGATCCGGCAGCGTCAGGCGCAGCTCGAAGCGCAGAGTCTCGGCCTCCTCGAAGTCGAATGGTGCGATGTAGTAGATCGCCGCGCCGTCGCGCACCTCGCGAAAGCGGAGCGACGTCTCCTGGCCGAGCAAGTTGGTGACGCTGCCGGTGATGCCGATTGCGCCGGAGCGGCCGTCCGCGCCGATGGCGGAGATGTTGACGATCGCTTTGTTGTCGCCGCGCACGATGCCGTGGCGCTCCGCCACCTCCGGCGGCAGGAAGGACGCGCCGACGGCGATGTAATGCACGCGCCAGTCGCCGAACTCGCGGAACTGCTCCGCGTGGAGGTGTGTTGCAAAAAGCAATGCGGCGAGCAAGCTGGTGAACAGGAAGCGCGCCCTTCGGGCGCGTGGGAGGGCGAGACGCCCTCCCCCCCGTGCAACAGACCTCGCACCAATTCGACACTCGGTTAGCTTGGCTCGAGCCGAGGGCCCTGGGGGCGAGGGCTTCTTGCCCTCGCGCGCACCGACAGGTGCGCTCCTCAGACCACAAAGCCGGGGTGGTCGGCATTTGGCACGAACGCGCCTTGCGGCGTGTGGCAGGGCAGGATGCCCTCCCCCCCAAGGCCCTCTCCCGAGCCTTGAGGCGAGCTGGGTGCCAAAGGCCCGGTCCGTCATGCCCGTGCTCGTCCCAAGCGGTAGAAAGCGATGGTGCCGAAAAGGTTGGGAATCCAGCGCACTCGCTTCTCGTAGCTCGCGTCCACCACGAAGCGTTCGATGATCGGCAGCCCCTTGCCGGTCACCAGCTCTTCGAAGTCGCGGAAGGTGCACAGGTGAATGTTCGGGGTGTCGTACCACGAGTGCGGAATGTGCCGCGCCACCGGCATCCGCCCGCGTGAGGCGAGCTGCATTCGGCAGCGCCAGTGGCCGAAGTTGGGGAAGGTGACGATGCATTCCTCGCCGATGCGCAGCATTTCGTCGAGCAGGCGTTCGGGCGCGGCCACCGCTTGCAGCGTCTCGGTCATCACCACCATGTCGAAGCTCGAATCCGGGAAGCGGGTGAGGCCGTCGTCGAGGTCGTGCTCGATCACGTTGACGCCGGCGCGGATGCAGATGGCGATCTCGTCGGCGTCCTTCTCGATGCCGTAGCCGTTCACGCCCTTGGCCGAGGCCAGATGCCGCAGGAGGTCGCCGTCGCCGCAGCCGAGGTCCAGCACGCGAGCGCCGGGATTGATGAGGTCGGCGATGATTTCGAGGTCGCGCCGCATGGCCCCTAATCTCCAAGCTCCGCCGCGACTCGCGCGAGATAGGAGCCAAGCAGGTCGCAATAGCGTTCGATGGGCAGAAGGAACGAGTCGTGGCCGGCGGCCGAGGCCACCGTCGCGTTCGTCACATCGCGACCAGCGGCGATCAGTGCATCGACGATTTCGCCGGATCGCTCTGGTGCGAAGCGCCAGTCCGATGTGAACGACAGCACCAGGAACTTCGCCTTTGCCTGCCCGAGCGCATGCACCAAATCGCCGCCGAAATCGAGTGCCGGATCGAAGTAGTCAAGCGCCCGCGTCATCAGGATGTAGGTATTGGCGTCGAACCGGCGCGAGAACGACGTGCCCTGATAGTGCAGATAGCTCTCCACCTGAAACTGCACGTCCTGCGCCGAGCCGATGTCGCCGGACTTGAGCTCGCGCCCGAAGCGGTCGCCCATGCCGTCGTCGGAAAGATAGGTCACGTGCCCCAGCATCCGCGCCAGCATCAGCCCCTTGTCGGGGTTCGCGCCCTTGCGGAAATAGGTGCCTTCGTGGAAATCCGGATCCGAGACGATGGCGTGCCGGGCGATCTCGTTGAAGGCGATGTTCTGCGCCGAGAGCTTGGGCGCCGCGGCGATGACGACGGCGTTGGCGATGCGTTCCGGCTCGTCGATGGCCCATTGCAGGGCTTGCATCCCGCCCAGGCTCCCTCCCACCACTGCGGCGAAGCGTTCGATGCCTAGGTGGTCCGCCAGCAGGGCTTGGCTCTGCACCCAGTCCTTCACCGTCACCGTGGGGAAGTTGGCGCCATAGGGCTCGCCGGTGTTCGGGTCGGTGGATCGTGGCCCGGTGCTGCCGTTGCAGCCACCGAGGTTGTTGAGGCTCACCACATGGAAGAGATCGGTGTCGATGGGCTTGCCGGGACCGATGCAAGTGTCCCACCAACCGGGCTTTGCGTCTTCGGGCGAGTGCCGGCCGGCGGCATGATGGTCGCCGGAGAGCGCGTGGCACACCAGCAGCGCATTGCTGCGGTTCGCGTTCAGTTCGCCGTACGTCTCATAGGCGAGCTCAAATCCGGGCAGCGTGACCCCGCATTGCAGCGCAAGCGGCGCATCGAATCGCGCCGTCTTCGGCACCACGATGCCGACAGAACCCGGCTCCTTGCTAGCCTGCATCTCCCCGGTTCCTATTGATGCGCCCGCAAGGGCACACTCACACGAACTGCCAGATCTGATACGGCAGCACCGCCGACAGCACCGGCCCTTGAATCACCAGCAGCACCAGCACCGTCAGCATGGGCGACAGGTCAAGGGTGCCGCCGATCGGCGGGATGAGCTTGCGCGCCGGTGCCAACAGCGGTTCCGCCACGTCGTGAATGAGGCTGGTGGCGGGCGAGCGGGTGCCGGGAGCGATCCAGCTCATGACGATGGTGGCGAAGATGGCCACCAGAAACACGCCGATGGCGAGGCTGACGGTGGCGCGCAAGGTGTCGCCGATGACGACGAGCGCCGAGAAGGGCAGGTCGCGGTGGGTGGCCATGATGACGAGCAGGAGCGCATTGATGCCCCACGCCATATCGAAGGCAGCGAAGTCGAGATTGCGCCAGGTGGGGAGGACATAGCGCAGGTAGCGCAGCACCGGCCACGACAGCTTGACGATGGCCTCGGTGATGGGGTTGTAGGCATCGGCGCGCACCGCCTGCAACAGGAAGCGGAGAAGGAAGACCAGCGACGCCGCTTGCAGGACGAACTTGACGATGAATACGAGGGTGTCGGTCATGTTCTTCGTTCCTCCCCAGTGTGGCGAGACAGCGTGGCAGCGCTATCGGCTGCTTCCGGTGGCGCGGAGCCTTCGTTGCCATCCACCTCCACGCCGGAGAGTTCCCGCGAGCGCTGCCAGGCGCCGTGTACCGCTTGGCGCAGAGTATGGGCCACGCCGCCGGATGCCAGCACCGACAGCGCCCGCTCCGTCGTTCCCCCTGGCGAGGTGACGCGAACGCGCAGTTCCCCAGGGTCATCCTGTGGCCCGACCATGGTGGCGGCTCCAATGGCCGTTCCGGTAACCAGTCTATGCGCGATCTCGCGCTCGAGCCCGAGTTCCACCCCGCCCTCGATCAGCGCCTCGATCACGGCGAAGAAATAGGCCGGGCCACTGCCGGAGAGCGCCGTCACGGCATCGAGTTCGCCTTCCTGCTCGAACCACACCGCATCCCCCACCGCCCGCAGCAGTTGCTCTGCCTCGGCTCGCTGCGCTTCCGATACGCCCGAATCGGCATAGAGGCCAGTGACACCCTTGCCCACCAACGCCGGCGTGTTCGGCATGCAGCGCACGATGGCACTCGAGCCGAGCCACGCCCGCAGCGCCGAAACCGTCACGCCCGCAGCGATGGAGACAACCAGTTGCTGAGGATCGATCGCCTCCGCAAGCTCCCGCGCCACTCCCTCCATCACCTGCGGCTTCACGGCCAGCACGACAATCGAGGCCCCGGCCACCGCATCGGTGTTGTCGAGCGTGGTGCGAACCGGCGAGCTAGCGAAGCGGGCAAGCTGCTCCGGCACCGGATCGCTCACGACCACGGATCGGTCCGCATCGGCACGCAGGATGCCGGACGCAAGCGCGTACGCCATGTTGCCGCCGCCGATGAAGGCGATGCTGCGATCGGGGGCGGGGTTGTGGGTCATCCCAAGTCCTTGCATGCAGATGCCGCTCAAGCGGCGAACATCATCGGTCCGTTCGCGGCGGGCGCGGACCGAACAGCGCCGTGCCGATGCGAACCAAGGTCGAGCCTTCCGCCACCGCCACCTCGAAATCGCCCGACATGCCCATCGAAAGCGTATCCCATGAAGTCCCGGCGATGGGTGCGAGATCGTCGAAGAGGCGACGTAGGCGGCGGAAGCTCTCTCGCGTGGCCTCGCCGTCGCCTTCCTTGGGGATTGCCATGAGGCCCCGGGGGCGCAGGTTGTCGAGCTCTTTGACTCGCGCCAGCAGTTCGCCCGTTTCCTCCGGGGCAACGCCCGCCTTCTGCGGCTCGGCGTCCACATTCACTTGCAGGCAAACGTCCAGCGTGCGGTGCGCGGCGGCGTTCAGGCGATCCGCTACCCGCGCCCGATCTACGGTGTGAACCCAGTGGAAATGCCGGGCGATGTCGCGGGTCTTGTTCGACTGAATGGCGCCGATGAAGTGCCAAGTGATGCCTTGACCCGCCAACTCGCGAATCTTCGGCAACGCCTCTTGCAGATAGTTCTCGCCGAAGTCCTCGATCCCCGCCGCACGCAGGCTCGCCACTTCAGCGGCAGCGCGAGTCTTCGAAACCGCCAACAGCCGCACCACGCCCGACGGGCGGCCCGCCCGCGCCTCGGCGGCGCGAATGGCAGCCTCCACCTGGGCAGCAGAGGCAACGTCCAGCGTCAAAGGGGCGATGTCGCACAGGGGATTGCGAGATTGTCCACTTGGCGACCCAAGAAACTGGGGCGAACATTATATGCAGGCGCGCCCTAACGGGCGCGTCGGCAGTTCGCTGGCGCGAACTGCTGGCCTTTGCGTGCCCGGAACCCTTAGGATGAAAAGTCATGCAAATCAACGAGCTTCTATCCGCCTGCGTGGAAGCCGGCGCCTCGGACCTGCACCTGTCCGCCGGCGAGCAACCCATCCTTCGCGTCGATGGCGACATCGAGCGCCTCGAACATGCGCCACTCGACAAGGCCGCGACCGTTGCCCTCATCCGAGAGGTGATGAACGACGATGCCCGCGCCGCCTTCGAGGCCGGTCGCGAGGTGGACTTTTCCTTTGAGGCGTCCGGCACGGCGAGATTCCGCGTCAACGCCTTCCGGCACCAACGCGGGGCGGGTGCGGTGTTCCGGGTGATTCCGGCGGTGGTGCCAACGATGGAGTCGCTCAACATGCCGCCCGTTTTCCGCGGTATCGCCGACGCGCCGCGTGGCCTAGTGCTCGTCACCGGTCCCACCGGCTCGGGCAAGAGCACTACGCTTGCGGCCATGATCGACTACATCAACACGAGCCGCCGCGAGCACATCCTCACCATCGAGGACCCCATCGAGTTCGTCCACCAGCCAAAGAACTGCCTCGTGACCCAGCGCCAACTGAACCGCGACACCCAGAGCTTCGACGACGCCCTACGCGCCGCCCTGCGGGAGGACCCGGATGTCGTCCTGGTGGGCGAGATGCGCGACCTCGAGACCATCCGCTTAGCCCTCACCGCCGCCGAAACCGGTCACCTCGTCTTCGCCACGCTGCACACGTCGTCGGCGCCGGCAACGGTGGATCGCATCGTCGATGTGTTTCCCGGCGACGAGAAAGCGCTCATCCGCACGATGCTCTCCGAATCCCTGAACGCGGTGGTTTCGCAAACCCTCGTCAAGCGCATCGGCGGCGGGCGCGTGGCCGCGCACGAGATCATGCTGGCGAGCACGGCCATCCGCCACCTCATCCGCGAAAACAAGGCGGCGCAGATGGTCACCGCCATCCAGACCTCCCGCAACGCCGGCATGCAAACGCTCGATCAGGCGCTTGCGGAACTGGTGCAAGGCGGCACCATCGCTGCAGAAACCGCCCAGGCGAAAACCCGCACGCCGAGGCTCGCGACGGCATGAAGGCAGGCAAGATCATCGCCGTCGTCGCCACCGCTCTCGCGGCTTACGGCAACGCCCGCGAGTTCGTGCAGAGCCCTGACTGCGCCGGCATGGACCGCGCCGCCCTGCCAACGGTGGAGCTCGAAATCCTGCTGCCACCGCGGCGCGCGACCATCACCGTCGAAGTGGCGCAAACCCCCACCCGACACGCCCAGGGCCTCATGTGCCGCGAGGACGAAGGAGCTGCCATGCTGTTCGTTTTCGACGCCGAGGCGCTGCGCAGCTTCTGGATGTTCAACACGTTCATCGCGCTCGACGTCATCTACCTCGACGCAGACCGTGAGCCGGTCGCCGCCATGACCATGCAGCCCTGCCCCCGCCCACAAGGCGCATCGAACTCGGACTGGCAAGCGCAATGCCAAGAGGCTTCGAGTAGTTACACCTCGAACGTCCCGGCCCGGTACGCCATCGAGCTCCCGGCCGGCTGGCTCGCGGAGCGGGGCCTGCCGCTCGACCGCGTTGCCTCCATGCGCTTTCGCTGGTGAGGGTGCATAGGGCGAACCGACACCCCACTAATCCCGCAACGCAAGCGAACGTGGCAAACTCCGGCTAGGGATCAGGCTCGTCTTAAGGAGAAACGGGATGAGCGAACACACAGGCCAAGTTACCCGCTGGATCGGTCTTACCCTGTTCTTCGGCGGCGTCCTTGCCCTCATCGGCTACGGCCTGTACGGGCTGTTGGCGGACGCCGAGGCACCCGCGATCGTCAAGTTCGGCGTGCTCGCCCTCTACGGCGGGCTGGCCGTACTTGGCCTGCTGGCGCTGCGGCAGCGCCTCATCGTGCGGCGCACCGACAGATACCGCGACATCGAAATCTAAAGGGGAGGCGGCGATGCTGGTTGTCACCACAGAGACCGTTGCGGGGCAGCAAATCACAGAGTCCCTCGGCCTCGTGCGCGGCAACACCATCCGCGCCCGCCACGTCGGCAAGGACATCATGGCGGGCCTGCGCACGTTGGTGGGCGGCGAAATTCACGAGTTCACAAAACTCGTCGCCGAAAGCCGCGAACAGGCCCTCGACCGAATGATCGACGAAGCCAAATCCCTAGGCGCCGACGCGGTGGTGGGCACCCGCTTCACCACCTCCGTAATCATGGGCGGTGCCGCCGAACTCCTGGCCGTCGGCACGGCGGTGAAGCTCGCGCCGAACGAGAGCCCGTAGCCGCCGCCAACGGAACGCCCGGAGGAAGTGCGACAGGCGTCGCACTCGCCTCCTTGCATGGGGAAGCAAACGCGCCTTGCGGCGCGTACGGAGGGCGAGCGCCTCCTTCCGGCCCGAATCAAGCCTGGGCGCTAGGCCGCGCCGCCACCTCCGCATACCAGCGCTGGGCGTTCGGATGCTCGTCGCCGAGCCTCATGCCGGTCCACTTGGCGAAGTCCACGACGCAGAATGCCGTGATGTCGGCGATGGAGAAGATGTCGCCGGCGACGTAGCGCGAACTGCCGAGAGTTGCGTCTAGGCTAGCGAAGAACCGAGCCGTGCCGTTGCGCCCGCGTTCCACCAGCGCCTCAATGGCTTGCACCCCGTCGGTGCCCTGCGTCGCCCTGTTGGCGAACACTGGGTTCGAGTTGCGGAACGCCTCGGCCACGGAAAGCAGCCCATCGAACTCCATGTGCCGCTCTGCCGACTCGATCAGCGCCATGGACTTGGCATCCGTACCCATCAGGTTCGGCTCCGGGTGCAACTGTTCAAAATAGCGGCTGATCGCCACCGATTCATCGATCGCGGTGCCATCGTCCAGCACCAGCGTCGGCAGCAAGCCCCGCGGATTGATGGCTTTGAACTCGTCCGACAGGTTCTCCCCAGACGGAATGTCCACCTGCACCGTCTCGATCTCGATCCCCTTCTCGGCCAAGAACATCCTGAGCCGCCGCGGATTCGGCGCCTGCTTCATGTCGTAGAGCTTCACTCGCTTTCCCCTCCGTAGATGACGCGCACGCAACCCCACCGGCCCATGCAACAGCGCCAAAGCATAGCGCGAGCCAACAGACTGCGCGGCTGGAGTTACCGGTGAACGGGCGGGCGCCTGCACTAGGGAAGCTCTGAACAAAGTCTGCCTCGTGGGATAATGGGATGGTGCCA
>VXSY01000184.1 GCA_009837725.1 Gammaproteobacteria bacterium
CGCCAAAAGCCAACTCTCCTTCCGCTACGACGAAGACGGCAAGCCAGCCGGCGTCGACGCCATCGTCCTGTCCACTCAGCACACGCCGGACATCGCCACCGACGATCTGCATGAACTCGTGCGCGAGGAGATTATCTACCCGGAGATTCCGAACAACTGGATCGGCTCCGACACCAAGATTCACATCAACCCCACCGGCAGCTTCGTGGTGGGCGGCCCGGAAGGCGATTGCGGCCTCACCGGACGCAAGATCATCGTCGACACCTACGGCGGCATGGCGCGCCACGGCGGTGGCGCCTTCTCCGGCAAGGACCCCTCGAAGGTGGACCGCTCTGCCGCCTATGCCGGCCGCTACGTCGCCAAGAACGTCGTCGCCGCCGGACTCGCCAAGCGCTGCGAGATCCAGGTGAGCTACGCCATCGGCGTCGCCGAGCCCACCTCCGTCAGCGTCGAAACATTCGGCACCGGCAAGATTGCCGACACCCGCATCGAGACCCTCATCCGCGAACACTTCGACCTGCGCCCGCGCGGGCTCATCGAAATGCTCGACCTCAAGCGCCCGATCTTTCGTGCCACCGCCGCCTACGGCCATTTCGGACGCGAAGAGGAGACGTTCACCTGGGAGCGTACGGACCGCGCCGAGGGCCTGAGGGCGGACGCCGGCATCTAACGCACGCGCAATATCGCCCCGCCGCATGGCCGATCTCAGCTTCGAGTTCTTCCCGCCTCGCACAGCGGCAGGCTCTAGGACGCTGGTAAAAGCGGCCAAGTCGCTCCTCGAAGGTCGTACGGCTTGGTGTTCGGTCACCTATGGCGCCGGCGGTTCCACCCGCGACGGGACATTCGAGACGGTGTCTAGCCTGCACGAGGCCGGCATCGACATCGCTCCGCATCTTTCCTGGGGGCGTGACCGCGAAGAGGACGTCCTCGGCCTAATCCGTCGCTACATCACAATGGGAGTCAACCGAGTCGTGGCCCTGCGCGGCGATAGGCCCTCCGGCGTTGGCAGCGGCTGGCAGGGGCACTACGCCGAAGACCTCGTTCGCCTCATCCGCCAGCGCGTAAGCGCACCGATTGAGATCTCTGTCGCGGCGTATCCGGAAGTGCACCCGGATGCACCAAGCGCCCAGGCAGACCTCGAGTTCCTCAAGCGCAAGCTGGATGCTGGCGCCGACACCTGCATCACCCAATACTTCTACAACGCCGACGCCTACTTCGACTTCCGTGACCGCTGTGAGGCGGCCGGCATCTCCGCCCCCATCGTCGCCGGGATCATGCCGATCACCAACTACCGCAATCTCGTCCGTTTCTCCGACAAGTGCGGCGCCGAAATCCCCCGCTGGCTGCGGCACCGCCTCGCCGACCTCGACGGCGACGACGAAGCATTGGCCGACCTCGGCGCAGACGTGGTGACCGGGCTCTGCCAGCGCCTGCTCGAAGGCGACGTTCCCGGCATTCACTTCTACACGTTGAACCGTGCGGCACCGACCTTGCGCGTGCTCGGCAACTTGGGGCCGTGACGAGGCGGTCCCTCGGAGGCGAAGCGTACCGTGAGCAGAAGGCCAAGACTGTACGCGCCGGAACTCCCGCCACGCGGCCAAGCCACCGACGGGCAGCTCGTGACGTTGGCGCCGGCCGCCAGCGCCCGCCTCGCCCAGGTGCTGCGCGCTCGACCCGGCGATGAAGTGGCGCTGTTTGACGGCCACGGCAGCGAGTACCTCGCGCAGGTGGAGACGCCGGATAAGCGATCCTGCAAGCTCCGGCTAGGCCACCTCCTCCGCTCCGGACCGCCACCTACGGGCCGCCTGCACCTCCTGCAGGCCGCGATCAAGTCCGGTCTCGAAGGCGTCATCCAGCAAGCCACGGAACTCGGCGCCACCGACATCACCATCTTCGGCGCCCAACGCAGCGCCCCGGCCTCGCTTCGGCAAGACCGCGCCGTCCGCATCGCCACCGGGGCCACCGAACAATCGGGCCGCCTGTTTCCCCCAACCGTGACGTTGGTCGACAGTTTCAGCGCAGCCATCGAGCGGGCAACCGGCGAACGCCTCATCGCTCTGCCAGACGCCGCAGCCCTTGGCGCGGCATCCAACTGCGACAGCGCCACAATCGCCATCGGCCCAGAGGGCGGATTCACCAGTTCGGAGGTGGAACACGCCCTCGGCGCCAACTTCCATCCCTTCGGCCTGGGCCCGCTCACGTTGCGCGCCGCTACGGCAGGCCCGGCCGCACTCGCCTGTTGGCACCAAATACGCGCTTGGCAAGTGCACCCGTAGGGGCGGGGCTTGTCCCCGCCCGTCTTGAACGCACCGACGAATTCGTTGCAGCGCAGCAGTTCGCGCAAGCGAACTGCCAACGCGCCGTCAGGGCGCCAGCAGGGGCCAAGCCCGTCCCAGACGACTGCGTTCTGCCCCCTGCGGCGGGAGTGACAGGCAACGTCGAGTGGGACAGACTCCCACCCAACGCCTGACTCTGGACGCACATGATCCGCATTGCCTTTGTCATGGATGCCATCGACACGTTGAATCTCAAGAAGGATTCGACGCTGGCCATGATTCGCGCGGCGCAGACGCGCGGTTGGCAGATGGGATATCTGACGCTTGCCGACATCTCGCTCGAAGGCGGGCAGGTGATGGGGCGGGTGCGGGAGATTGCGCTCACGGAGGCGTTTGCGCGAACGATGGCGCCGGGCGACGCCGAGGCCGGCTTCTGCACCTTGGGCGACGAAGCCTCGGTGCCGCTCGGCGACTTCGATGTCGTGATGATGCGCAAGGACCCGCCGTTCGACATGGAGTACATCTACGCGACGTATTTGCTCGAGAGGGCAGAGGCGCAAGGGACGGTGGTGGTGAACCGTCCGGACTCGCTGCGCGACTGCAACGAGAAGTTCTTCGCCACCGAGTTCACCGATTGCACGCCGCCCCTGATCGTCGCGCGCCGACAGGACCTCTTGATGGACTTCCACGCCGAACACGGCGATGTGGTGTTCAAGAAGCTCGACGGCATGGGCGGCATGAGCATCTTTCGCGTACGCGAGGACGACCCAAACCTCAGGGTGGTGATCGAGACCCTAACCGAGCGCGGCGCCCAGCAGATCATGGCGCAGAGGTTCGTGCCCGAAATCACCGCTGGCGACAAGCGAATCCTGCTCATCGACGGCGAGGCCGTGCCCTATGCGCTCGCACGGATTCCGATGCAGGGCGAGAGCCGGGGCAATCTCGCCGCCGGGGGCTCCGGGCTCGGGCAGCCGCTTTCGGCGCGGGATCGCTACATCGCCGAGCGGGTCGGGCCGGAGCTGCGCCGCCGGGGCTTGACGTTCGTCGGCATCGACGTGATCGGCGACTATCTCACCGAGATCAACATCACCTGCCCCACCTGCGTTCGGGAGCTTGATGCCGCGTTCGATCTCGACATCGCTGGGGACCTGCTCGACAGCATCGCCGATCGGCTCGGCGATAGGGCGGCATCGCCATGACCGCAATGATCGCGGCTCGAGCCTTGCCCGCATCCGGGCGGGCAGGAAGCGCGTCCCAAGGCGGGGCATCCGGCATGCGTGTTGCGCTGCTCCTGTCTGCGGCGTTGCATGGGGCACTGCTGCTTGTGGTCGGCGGGTTTGGCATGGACGCACCGAAGCCACTGCGAGCCGCACAGCCGGTTATCGACGTCACCTTGCTGCGCTGGCCCATGCCAACTGACGATGCGAGGTCATCAGAGCCGCTTGCGACGGAGGCCGCGCCAGCGGACATCGTGGTGGACGCACGCCCAAGCCCAGACACCGGCGCCACGAGCCCTACGCCACCGGAGCGAGTCGCGTCGCCGCCAACGCCTCCACAGGCCACCGAGGCAACCGTCCAGCAAGCCGTCCCCGCCCCGGCGGTCTTCTCCGCCAACATCCGCCAAATGGCACGGGAGGCCGCGCGCCTGGGCCAGAGCTTGACAGCGCCGGCAACCGACAGTCGCGTTCGCCGCATCGATGCCGCCGCCCCCGAGACCGTCACCGACGCCTACTACCTCGACGCATGGCGCCGCAAGGTCGAACGAATCGGCCAGATCAACTACCCGCAAGAGGCGCGGGAACAACAGCTATACGGCACGCTGCGCCTGCTCGTGAGCATCGAACCCGACGGGGCCTTGCGCGACGTGCGCCTGCTGGCATCATCCGGCCACGAAGTGCTCGACGAGGCCGCCATGCGCATCGTCCGTCTCGCCGCACCGTTCGCGCCGTTTCCGCCGGCGATGCAGGAACTCGATCTGCTCGAAATCGACCGCACCTGGCGCTTTCAAAGAACTCGCACCGTTCGATTGGGGGAACCGTCGCGATGATGTCCCGGCAGCACCAGTTCCTCATCAGCATGCCCGACCTGCGCGGCAGCTACTTCGGCGACACCCTCACCTATCTTTGCCGCCACGACGAAAACGGCGCTTTTGGCCTCGTGGTGAACCGGCCGCTGGACCTCACGCTCACAGAGCTCTTGGGGCAACTCGACATGCCCACGGAAGGCGCGCCGGACCGGGTGGCCGTGGAAGGGGGCCCGGTAGAGCCACGGCGAGGCTTCGTCCTGCACACCAGCGACAAGGAATACGACAGCAGCGAACCGGCCGGCGAGGGCCTGCTGCTCTCCTATGACCGCGACGTCCTCGCCGCCATCGGCGCCGGCGAAGGCCCCGGCAGATACCTTGTGGCCCTCGGCTTCGCCGGCTGGGGTGCCGGTCAACTCGAACAGGAACTGTCGGAAAACGTCTGGCTCACGGGCCCGAGCTCAAAGGACCTGATCTTCGACGTAGCCTTCGACTCCCGCCTGAACGACGCCGCCGCCGCCATCGGCGTGGACCTCCGCCTCCTCTCCAACGCCACCGGCCTCGCATGAGCCGCCTTTTCCCTACGGGAAGGCGGGCGAGGGCGGGGCCCTCGGAGGGAAGGCATCCTGCCTTCCCTGCGCGCGTCAGCGCGCTTGCCTCGGCGCGGATACATGGAAGGACGCGCCCCATGGCGCGTAGGGAAGGCAGGATGCCTCCCCTCCAAGGGTCCGTTCTGCTGCCATGACCGTCCTAGCCTTCGACTTCGGCCTCAAGCACATTGGCATCGCCACCGTCGAACCTCGCGTCGGCACCGCCAACGGACTCACGCGAATCCGCGCCAACGACGGCCAGCCACAATGGGACGCCTTGGATCGAGTCTTCTCGGAGTGGCGCCCTGAACGTGCCGTCGTGGGGCTACCCCTCAACATGGACGGCACCGAGAGCGACATGTCTGCCGCCGCGCGTCGATTCGGCCGCCGCCTAGCCGCCCACTACGCCATCCCCGTCGAATACGCCGACGAGCGCCTGTCCACGTTCGAAGCTGAAACAGAAGGCGCCACCAAGGAAGCCAGCCACGCCGCGGCCGCCCGCATCATCGGCGAGACCTGGCTGGGCTCAGGCGGCTACTCTTTGCCGGCTGAAGGCTCCTCACCGGCTGAAGGCTCCTCACCGGCTGAAGGCTCTCCTCCCGCTGATGGCTCCGGCGGAACGTAGCCGGCGGGTCTCTCGTAATCCTCGCCGGCGAGGAACTTGCCCATCTGTTCGCTCAGGAATTTCCTCGCCTCGGGGTCCATAAGCGACAGGTGATGCTCGTTGATGAGCATCGTTTGCAGCGCCTGCCATTCACTCCAAGCCTGGGCTGAGACGTGCTCGAAGATGTCCTGTCCGGCCTTGCCCGGCATCGGCGGGGCGGCGAGGCCCGGCAGTTCTCGACCGTATTTGCGGCAATGGACTGTGCGGCTCATGGGTTCGTCTCCAACAGGCTTCTCTGCGGCGGCGCGATCAACTTGACGGCTACGGCCGATAGCCCCAGCGCGTCGTCCCGCTTGGCCCAGCGCAGCGAATCATCGTCACGCACTTCGGCCGGCAGCCGAGTCAAGCGAACATACACCGGCAGCACGTCGAGGTCGTAGTGGCTGAAGCCGTGGCGGAAAGCGACTGCGTGCGTTGTCTCGACAACGCTTGCAATGTCGATGCCAAGCCGCTGCATGCACTCTTGCGCCGACTCCTCCTGGGGCCGCTCCGGTGGTGACCACAAGCCCCCCCAGATGCCATTTGCGGGCCTCTTCTCAAGCAGCACAAGGTCGCCGGCCGTAATCACGAAGAACCGGCGCCTTTCAAGCCGCCGTTCGCTTGGGCGCGGAGCCCGCTCTGGAAACAACGCTTGCTCGCCCGTGGCATGGACCGCGCAGGTGTCTCGCACTGGGCAGCCGTTGCACACCGGCTTGGCGCTGCGACACACCGTGGCACCCAAGTCCATGATGGCCTGGGTGTAATCCGCGACGCGTTGCGTCGGCGTGTGATGTTCCGCCAAGCGCCAAAGTTCCGTCTGGGCGGACGAGGAGGCAACCGAGCCCTCGACTCGATGGTGGCGTGCAAGCACTCGACGGACGTTGGCGTCCAGGATGCTGGCGCGCTCGCCGAATGCTTGGGCGACGATCGCCCCGGCGGTGGAGCGACCGACGCCCGGAAGCTCCATCCACCCGGCCACCTCCCGAGGGAAGGCATCGGTCGCCGGCCGCGCTGCGAGGCGACGCGCGGCTTCGTGCAGGTTGCGGGCACGGGCGTAGTAGCCAAGGCCGCTCCACAAATGCAGCACTCGGTCGGGGTCTGCACTGGCAAGATCATGCACCGTGGGGAAGGCAGCCACGAAGCGTTCGAAATAGGGCACGACCGTGTTGGCCCGAGTCTGCTGCAGCATCACCTCCGACACCCAGACGCGATACGGCGTGCGGGGATGTTGCCATGGCAGGTCCTTGCGGCCATGCACGTCCCACCACGCCAGCACGCGCCCCGCAAAGTCGTCATCCTTCGCCATGACCCGCTACCATCGTCGCATCGACCGCCTCCGCGCAAGTGCGCGCGGCGGTTTCCGATGAGGCAAACGCATGACATCCGAGGTCGCCACTTGGCAGCCGGCTCCGCAGGAACTCGGCGCGGCACACATGCAGGCGCTCGATCGCGCCGCCGAGGCCCAAGACGACGCGCTGGACGTGACTGAGGAGGACACGACTCTCCTGCGCGAACTGATGGCCGCCAACCTCGACCAATGGCAAGCATTGATAGACGCCACCACTTCGACCACTTTGGCGAAATGGCTCCGCGTGGTGGTGCTCGCGGAAGCACGCCTGCCGGGATGCGAACGCGGCGCCAAGTCGCCAGCCATCCTCATGGCCCGAACCCTCCGCACCCGCAATGCCTATCCGAAAGAACTCACTGCCTGGATCCGCTCAGTAAGCGACAACCGCTTCCTCCCCTACGGCAGCCTGCTGGACCGGCTTTAGGCTGCGAACAGCGACGCCTTCGCTCCGAAGGCAGGTGCATTGCCTTGCATGGAACAAACGCGCAATACGTAGGTGCGTGGACGATTGCCTCGAAGTGAGGACCTCGGAGGGAAGGCATTCTGCCTTCCCTGCGCGCGCCAGCGCGCCCTGAAGGATGCGTCGGCAGTTCGCTGGCGCGATCCGCTGGCCTGTTTCATTGTGGCAGGTGGGAAAGCGCCTATCGGCGCTTAGGGAAGGCAGGATGCCTTCCCTCCGAGGCCTTCAAGCCTTGTTCCTCTCACGTCAGCGACTCGCCGTCCGCGGCGGGGTGGAAACTACGAAGGCGCGTCGATATGAAGCCCGACGGGCTGCTACGATTCAGGAACAAGCTCCTAACCCCGAAGGGAACCGACCCATGAGCGCGCCCAATCGCAAGGCATCGCGCAGCCGCAACACGCTCGAAACACGCGTCCGTGTGGACGTGGACCTCGATGGCACCGGGCAGGCGCAGCTGGAGGTGGGCCTGCCGTTCTTCGAGCACATGCTCGATCAGGTGGCGCGGCACGGACGGATCGACCTCACCGTCGAGGCCAAGGGCGACCTCGAAGTGGACGCCCACCACACCGTGGAGGATGTCGGCATCACCTTCGGCCAGGCCGTGGCGGAAGCCGTCGGCGACAAGCGCGGCATCTGGCGCTATGGCCACGCCTACGTGCCCCTCGACGAGGCCCTGTCACGGGTGGTGGTGGACTTCTCCGGCCGACCAGGGCTCGACTGGCAGGTGGACTTCACCCGCGCCCGCGTCGGCGACTTCGACGTGGATCTCTTGCATGAGTTCTTCCAGGGCTTCACCAACCACGCGCAGGTGACGCTGCACGCGGACAACCTCAAGGGCGTAAACGCGCATCACCAGGCAGAAACCATCTTCAAGGCCTTCGGGCGGGCGCTCAGGACCGCCTTGACGCTGGACCCACGCACCTCCGACGCGCCCTCCACCAAGGGTTCGCTTTAGCCCGGGTTAGCTCGTGCTGCTGATTCCGGCCATCGACCTCAAGGACGGTCAATGTGTGCAGCTCAAGCAGGGGGTTGCCGACTCGGCCTCGATCTACTCCGACGACCCCGCAGCGATGGCGCGGCGCTGGATCGACGCCGGCGCCCGACGCATCCACGTGGTGGATCTCGATGGAGCGTTCGCTGGCGCACCGGTGAACGGTTCCCTCGTGGCCGCTATCGTCACGGCCGCTGGCGACGTGCCGGTACAGTTGGGCGGCGGCATCCGCACGCTCGATGCGGTGCGGGCGTGTCTCGACATGGGCGTCCAGCAAGCAATCCTCGGTACCGCCGCCATTGAGAATCGCGAACTCCTGGTCGAGGCGGCCGAGACGTTTCCGAACAGCATCATCCTCGGCATCGATGCCCGCGACGGCCGCGCCGCCACCCGAGGCTGGGACGCCACGACGGGGGTCGACGCCTACCAACTGGCGCGAGAGGTGGCAGGTCTCCCTCTGCACGCCATCGTCTTTACCGACATCGCCCGCGACGGCATGCTCACCGGAGTCAACGTGCCGGCCACGCAACGGATGTTGGCCGCCGCATCGGTGCCCGTGGTTGCCTCCGGCGGCGTCCGCAGCTTGGACGATCTAGCCGCCTTGGCGCCGATGAAAGACGGCCTCCTCGGTGCCATTTCCGGTTCCGCCCTCTACGAAGGCACACTGGACTTCGCCGCCGGCCAAGCGCTGCTAGACGAAGCGTAAAGCGCGAGGCTGCCTCAAGCCCCCGCCTTCGGCCCTGCGCCTCCATCTTGCAGCGCTTGCAGTGCGGTTTGGATCAGCAGGTCCGCGTATTCCGTCCGCCCCATCCCCGCCGCGGGCTTCACCTCGATGTCCGGCTCGATGCCCGATGACTGGATGGCGCGCCCACTCGGCGTGTAGTAGTGCGCGGTGGTGAGCTTGATGGCGCGGCGGTTCTTGAGCGAAAGCACCGATTGCACCGAGCCCTTGCCGTAGCTGCGCACCCCAACCACCAAGGCACGCCCGTGGTCCTGCAGCGCCCCAGCCACAATCTCGGCACCGGACGCGGACTGCCCGTTGATGAGCACTGCCATCGGCGCACCGTCGAGAAGGTCGCCCTCCTCGGCTTCGAGACTGAGTTCGTTGCTCGCAACCCGGCTTTCGGTATAGACGATCAGTCCCCTGTCGAGAAAGGCATCCGCCACATCCACCGCAACCCCCAGCACCCCACCAGGGTTGTCGCGCAGGTCCACCACGAGACCGCTGAGGCCTTGAGGCTCCGCCGCTAGGCTTGCCAGCGCTTCTGCAAGGTCGTCTTCTGTCGTATCTTGAAACCTGCTGATGCGTACATAGCCAAAGCCCGGCTCCAAGGGCCGCGCCCGCACGCTGTTGGTGGCGATCACGGCACGCACGAGCTCGAAGTCGATGGGTTCCTCTTCCCCGGGGCGCCGCACCCTGATATGCACTTCGGTTCCCGGTCGGCCGCGCATCGAGGCGACGATGTCGCGCAAGGTGCGGCCCTTGAGACTGGCGTGGTCCAGTTCGATTACGCGATCGCCGGCGGCGACGCCAGCGCGTGCCGCCGGAGTGTCGGCAATGGGGCTGACCACCGTGAAAAAGCCATCGGTGAGCGCGATCTCGATGCCGATGCCACCAAATCGACCGGTGGTGTCCTCATGCAGATCGTCGAAGCGATCCTCGCGCAAGAACATCGAGTGGCCATCGAGCCCGCGCATCATCCCGGCGATGGCATCGTGCATCAGCTTCTCACGCGACACGTCGGTGACGTAGTTGCGATCCACGTGATCGACCACGGACATCAGCAGCCGATGCTCCGATCCAATGCCCAGCCACTCGTCCAAGGCCCAGAACGAGCTAACCCCGAGCACAACCCCGCCCACCATGCTGAAGACGATGCCGACGAGAGTGGTGGGCTGAAGCCGCATGTCCGCGATCATAGCGCCCACGAGCGGCGACGGGCCGCCGAGGGAAGGCATCGGCCCCGCGTTGAGTCCGTCTCGTAGCGTCCCGCTCCGGTTGCGTGATTGGCTTGATTTTGCGAAGGTTTGCGGTTCGCGTGCGCCCGGTGGGGTGCCCTTGCGGTTGAGAAATCAGGCGTCTAGGCATCGCCCAGGAGGCGCATCGTTCTGAGGCCGTTCCAATGGATTGGGCCTTGAGGTACCGAACGCTAGGACACCCGGATGCCGGAACGCACGACAGATCTCGCCGAAGAACTGACTCTCGGACTGCCACGCCCTCGTGGCCTCTATGACCCCGCGCTGGAGAAGGACTCCTGCGGGGTTGGGTTCATTTGCGACATCAAGGGACGGCCGAGTCGGGACATCATCGAGCGCGCCGGCGGCATGAACTGCTGCATGGTGCATCGGGGTGGGCTGGGGTACGAGAAGAACACCGGCGACGGAGCGGGGATTCTCACCGGGCTGCCGTACAGGTTCCTCGCGCGGGTTGCCCAGGCGGAGTTCGGCGTCGAACTGCCAGGCGCCGGTGGCTACGGTGCCGGCATCGTCTTCCTGCCGCGGGACGAGCGCGAGCGCGCGCACTGCAAGCGGGTGATTGCCGAGGAAACGGAAGCTGCCGGGCAAACCCTCATCGGCTGGCGACCATTGCCGACGGACCCCGATGGCGCCGACATCGGCAACGCCGCCCGCGCCGCCATGCCGCACATGGAGCAGGTGTTCATCGCCGCGGCCGGCGGTGCCCAAGGCGACGCCCTCGAACGCCGCCTTTATCTCATCCGCAAACATGCCACGCACCGGCTGCGGGGCGACGCTTCGCTGAAGGAGCGCTTGCTCTTCTACATGGTGAGCCTGTCGGCCAAGGTCATCATCTACAAGGGAATGTTGACGCCGCATCAGCTCTTTGACTTCTATCCGGACCTCGCTGAACCCGACTACGAAAGCCACCTTGCGATGGTGCATTCGCGCTTCTCCACCAACACCTTCCCGTCCTGGGACCGCGCCCAGCCGAACCGCTTCATGAGCCACAACG
>VXSY01000018.1 GCA_009837725.1 Gammaproteobacteria bacterium
AGCGGAACTTCCAACGCGCCCGCCAGGGCGCGCGAGCGGGAGGGGCCTCCCCTCGCTAGAGGAGTCCGCGGACTGTGGCGTGGTGCTTGGCGGTGGCTTGCGCAACAGACGGCGATGCGCCTTGGGCGCGAGCCACCGAAACGGCCGTGCTAGGCGCAACAGTGCCTGAAGCAGGCGCGGCCGCGGCACCGTCGCCAGCAGAAGGCGCTTGACCAGGCCTCCGCGTCCGCGCTCCTCCGCGACGATTTCGCGGCCGATTTCCGCCAGTTCGCCGTACGGCACGCCGGAGGGGCAAGTGGTCTCGCAGGCGCGGCAGGTGAGGCAGCGATCGAGATGCAGCTTGGCGGCGTCGCTGACCGTGCCGGACTCAAGCATGTCCTTGATGAGATAGATGCGCCCTCGCGGGCCGTCGAGCTCGTTGCCACGCACTTGGTAGGTGGGGCATGTGGCGTTGCAGAAGCCGCAGTGGACGCACGAACGCAGGATTTCGTCGGCGCGAGCACCGCGCGGCGTGGCAAGAGTGGCGGCGGGGATGTCGGTCTTCACGCGGCGTTCAGCGGCACAAGGCCGGGGTTGAGGATGCCCTTGGGATCGAAGGCGTCCTTGATTCGCTGCATGTAGCGAGCAAGGGCGGGATTGGACACCGGGGCTGGCAGCGCCGGGCGATAGCTCCGGACGTGGCCCCCAGGCGGAGGGTCGACGTTGTCGTCCCGCAGCCACGCCTGGCTGCCACCCCACTCGATCAAGGCATCGTCGCGCTCGAAGGGGGTGCCGCGCGGGATGGCGATGCGTGCCAATGGAGCATCGCCGTCGAACCAGGGGTGGTCATGGTCGCGCACGCGTTGCCAGAACGTGGGGTCCGGATCGCGCATGGGCATGCCGAGTTCGGTTGCCGCGTCGGCGATGGCGGTGCGCGCTCCGGACACCCGCACCCGCAGCAGGCCATTCTCGAAACAGGTAGCGGTGATCGGCAGGGGCCAGCGCACCCAGGCGCGCAGCCAGCGGCCGGCGCGAGCGACGTCGCACTCCTGCACGAGGGTTTGCTCTGCCTCCGGTTTGGGCAGCAGGCGCACGCTGGCGGAGAGGATCACGCCGAGGGTTCCAAACGCCCCGGTCACGAGACGTGAGATGTCGTAACCCGCCACGTTCTTGATGACGGAGCCGCCGAACCGGAGGCGCTCGCCCATGCCGTTGACGATCTCGACGCCGAGCACCGAATCGCGCACGCCACCACGCCAGGGACGTGCCGGTCCAGCCAGGCCCGTCGCGATGGCGCCGCCGAACGTGCCCTGGCCGCCGTACTGGGGTGGATCGAAAGGGAGCATCTGTCGGTGTGAATCGAGTAGCCGTTCAATGTGTGCCAGCGGCGTGCCAGCGCGCGCGGTGAGCACCAGTTCGTTCGGGCGGTGGGCAATGACACCGGTGTGACCGGCGACGGAGAGCGTCGCCTGCGCCTGCGCTTCGCCAAGGAATCGCTTGCTGCGGTGGCCGCTAATGGCGAGCGTGCCACCGTCCGCGTACGAGGCTGCAACTGTAGCGGCTATCGCTTCGGCATCATCCCTGCCTTCGCCGCTGATAGAGGTGGCCACCCTGCCGCTCTCTGCCGAGGCTCTAAAGGCGATCGAGTTCGGGAAAGGGCAGCGCGCCACCGTGAACGTGCATCCCACCAAGCTCGGAACATCGCGCCAGCGTTGGAATGGCCTTGCCCGGATTCATCAGGCCAGCCGGATCGAATGCCTCCTTCAGGCGGTGGAACTGGGCCAATTCAGGAGCGCCGAACTGCTCACACATGGTGTCGAGTTTCTCAACGCCAACGCCATGCTCGCCCGTCACCGTGCCACCCACTTGTACGCACAGCGACAGAATCTGTCCGCCCAGCTTCTCTGCCTGGTCGAGCTGCCCCGGCACGCCGGCGTCGTAGAGGATGAGGGGATGCAGGTTGCCGTCGCCGGCGTGGAATACGTTGGCGACGGCAAGACCGCAGGCCTCGGACATCTCGCCAATGCGACGCAGAACCGCGCCGAGTTCGCTCCGCGGGATCGTGCCATCCATGCAGTAGTAGTCGGGTGCGAGCCTTCCCGCGGCAGGGAACGCGGCCTTGCGTCCTTGCCAGAGCTTCGCCTGCTCCTCTTCGGTTTCCGCGAGGGTCACGCCGGCGCCACGAGTCGTCAGGACACCGCTCACACGAGCGACGTCGGCCCGCACTTCCTGCTCGGTGCCGTCGACTTCGCACAACAGGATGGCGGCGGCGTCGCGGGGATAGCCCGCTTCGACGAAATCCTCGGCCGCGTTGATGGCGAGTCGATCCATCATCTCCAGCCCTGCCGGCAGGATGCCAGCGGCGATGATCGCACCCACGGCGTCACCGGCCGTCTCCACGTCATCGAACGCCGCCAGCAACACGCGCTTGGCACGTGGCAAGGGAAGCAGCTTGACGGTGACTTCCGTGACCACGCCCAGCATTCCTTCCGAGCCCACCATTGCCGCGAGCAGGTCGTAGCCGGGTCCATCGAGCGCCTTGCCGCCGAGCACGAGTTCGTCGCCCTCGTAGGTTTGCACGCGGATGCCGAGGACGTTATGGACCGTCAGCCCATACTTCAGGCAATGCACGCCACCGGAGTTTTCCGCTACGTTGCCGCCGATGCTGCAGGCGATCTGCGACGATGGATCGGGAGCGTAGAAAAGGCCATGCCGCGCCACCGCTTGGCTGATGGAGAGGTTGGTGACGCCGGGCTCCACGGTGGCTGTGCACGCCTCGAGGTCGATCTCCCGAATGGAGCGCAGCTTCGAGAGCACGAGGAGCAATCCCTCCGCCATGGGTCGAGCACCACCGGACAGCCCCGTGCCAGCGCCTCGGGTGACGACCGGAACACCGTGCTCGCGGCACGCCGCCAATACGGCCTTGACCTGATCGACGTTGTCGGGAAGCGCCACGGCCCAGGGCTTTTGGCGGATGGCGGTGAGGCCATCGGTCTCGAACGGTCGCACCGCGGCTGCATCCGTAACGAGGCCGTTGCGCGGCAAGCAGGCGCGAAGTGCCGTCTCGGCCTCCCGCGTAGTCATTGCGATCCCCTAGGCGCTGGACGAAGCTGCATATTCCACCACGGCCAGCGTCCCGCCGCCATCTTTGCTGGTTCGTGGTCGGGTTCGGGATGCGCGGTCGGCGCGCATGGGCAACTTCGAAGGTGGCGCGGCAGCAACATCGAAAAGGGCTTCCGCCCGCGTGCCTTTGGGCGCAAACTCACAGGGGTGAAAAAACTCAAGCTCGCGTCGTAAGGAGTGTGGGTGCGTCCATGACCATGCAGAACGAAAAGCGGCGAAGCAGATGGCGCGGGTCCTCGCGGCGGGGCCGGATGCGCCACCGCTGGGCCCAGCTTCGCGCCGGGCAAGGTGAAGGCGAACGCGACGGTTACCGCCGGCGAGGTGTCTACCTGTTGCCGAACCTCATCACCACCGGAGCGCTGTTCTTCGGCTTCTACGCCATTGTCGCGGCCATGAACGGCCATTTCGTCGCCGCCGCGCTGGCGGTGTTCGGTGCCTTCTGTCTCGACACTCTCGACGGCCAGGTCGCACGCTGGACCGGCTCCGAGAGCGAGTTCGGCGCGCAATACGACAGCCTCTCGGACATGGTGGCATTTGGCGTGGCACCGGCCTTGGTGGCGTTCTCCTGGGCGCTGTCGCAGCTCGGTCAGGTAGGTTGGGTGGTTACGTTCATCTACATGGCTTGCGCCGCGCTGCGCCTGGCCCGCTTCAACACGAGCGGCGACAACTACTCCTTCACGGGGCTCGCAAGCCCGGCCGCGGCAGCCATCGTCGCCAGCACCGTTTGGCTGTGGAGCGAGGCGCTGGACGGCCCCGCGACGATGTTTGCCGCCATCGCAATGGCGGCGGTCGTCGCCGGCGCGGGCCTCCTGATGGTATCGGGCTTCACCTACTATTCGCCCAAGCACCTGCACGTGAAGGGACGCGTTCCGTTCGTGACATTGGTGGCCGTGGTGCTCGTGTTTGGCCTGCTGCTCATCGATCCGCCGTCGATGCTGCTGCTGTGCTTCACCGGCTATGCGCTGTCGGGTCCCGCGGTGCATTTGTGGCGTCGCAGTCGGGGCTTGGAAACACTGGCGGCGGCGGAAGAACCGGACGAGTCCGACCGGGCCCAGGCAACGGAGGAAACGAGGAATGTTGATTAAGGCGCCGGCGCCCGCAGACGCGCGCCCTTCCGAAATCACGCCGGAGACCGTGTATCGCTCGCGTCGCCGGTTCATGGCACAAGCGCTCGCTGGCGGTGCCGGCATCGCCACGGGTTCCGCATTGGCGCTGCCGAGTTCCTGGCTCGAAGAGCGGGCATTCGCCCCGGGCGCAGACATTGGCGAGGAGACAACGCCCGAACGCCTCGCGACGGAGTACAACAATTTCTACGAGTTCGGCACAGACAAGGACGACCCCGCGAGCCACGCTCACGAGATGAGCATCGACCCCTGGACCGTCGAAGTCTCCGGCGAGGTGGCGAAGCCCGGCAAGATCGGCATCGAGGATCTCCTCGCCGGCATCGACCTTGAGGAGCGCATCTACCGCCTGCGCTGTGTCGAGGCCTGGTCGATGGTCATCCCCTGGATCGGCTTCCCCATGAAGAAGCTGATCGAGCGCTTCGAGCCCACCGCCAACGCCAAGTACGTCGAGTTCCAGACGCTCTATCGCCCCGACGAGATGCGCGGCCAGCGCGGCTTCTTCACCAGCATCGACTTCCCCTATGTCGAGGGCCTCAGGCTCGACGAGGCCTACCACCCCCTTGCCATCTTCGCCGTCGGCATGTACGGGAAGCTGCTGCCGAACCAGAACGGCGCTCCATTGCGCATCGTCGTGCCGTGGAAATACGGCTTCAAGAGTATCAAGTCCATCGTCTCCATCCGCCTCACCGAGCGCGAACCGAGAACGACGTGGAACGTCTCCGCGCCCCACGAGTACGGCTTCTACGCCAACGTAAACCCGATGGTGGACCACCCACGCTGGAGTCAGGCGACAGAGCGCCGCCTGCCGAGTTCGCTGTTCTCCCCCAACCGCATCGACACGCGCATGTTCAACGGCTACGACGAGGTGGCGAGCCTGTATTCGGGCATGGACCTGCGCTTGCTTTATTGAAACGGCGCCTCTTACCAGCCACGAACCTATCGGACGCAGGCCCTTTGCCGCGCTTCTTGCCGAAAGTCGCTGTCTTTGCGTTGTTCGCGCTGCCGCTCGCATGGCTGGCGAGCGACATCGCCCGCGAGATCGCCGCCCCGGGCAGCGCGCTGGGTGCCGAGCCCGGCGAGGCAGTCGTACACGAGCTTGGAACGTGGGGCCTCAGAACCCTCCTCGTGACCCTGCTCATCTCGAGCGTAGCCCGGGTGGCTCGCAAGCCCCGCCTGATTCAGTTCCGCCGCATGGCCGGGCTTTGGGCCTTTGCCTATGTCGTGCTGCACTTCACCGCATACCTCGGCCTCTTGGCCGGCTTCCACCTCGACACCATCCTCGGAGACTTCATCAAGCGCCCCTATATCACGATGGGTCTCGCTGCCGTGCTGATGCTGATTCCCCTCGCCATCACCTCTACCCGCGGCTGGCAACGCCGCCTGGGCCGCCGCTGGCGCCAGCTCCACCGCCTCGTGTACCCAGCCGCCATCGCCGCATGGATCCACCTGCTGTGGCTCTCCAAGGTGAGCTATCTGGACGCCGTGATCTACGGCACGCTGCTGGCGGTGTTGCTCGGCGAGCGCGTGCTGGACGCGGTCCGCCGACGCGCCAGAGCCGTTGTTCGGTCTAATTGATGCGTGCTCGTCCTCGCATCGCCTAGACTACGCACATGGAGGACACGCGAACCAACAACGTGGCGCCCACGGATGCAAGCCGACCGTTCGCCTCTACGTCGAACGACGCGGTGACGCCGTCCGAGAAGGTGGAAGGAGCTGGCGTGCAGGCTTGCGAGACGCTTAAGGGCCTGTTGGACAAGGACTTGGGTTTCCACGGTGCCGACGGACGTTTTGCAACGCACGCATGGCACCCGTTCCCCGCCAAGTTCCCTCCGCAGCTCCCGGCGTTCTTCATCGAGGCACTCACCGAGGAAGGGGATGTGGTCTTCGATCCCATGCATGGATCCGGGACGACGTTGGTCGAGGCGCAACGCCTGGCGCGCTATCCGGTGGGTTGCGACATCGATCCTCTTGCACGGCTGATCACCTCCGCCAAACTCTGGCCCTTGGCGGGGTTGGAGGCGATGGAAGTCGGTCGCGGAATCGCCGAAAGCGCCGCGCAGCGATTTCAAGAAGACAAGGATGGATTGGTCGGGGCACTCGAACGTCGCTTCGACCCCAAATCACGTGACTTCGTTGATTATTGGTTCGCACGCGAGACGCAATTGGAGCTACTCGCCCTCTTGCAGGAGATCGAGGCCTTGGCTGACCCCACAGCGCGAAGGTTCTTCGAGGTGGTCTTTTCATCGACGATCATCGCCAAGTCCGGCGGCGTTTCGTTGGCACGGGATTTAGCACATACGCGCCCCCACAGAGCCAAAGACAAGCGCCCCAAGTCCGCATTCACAGAGTTTGACAAGCGACTCAGGAACAACCTAGTCGATCGGTCAGATGTGCGTCGATGCGACCACGAGCTACGTGGGGCGCCAGCGCAGGCAACGGGCCTTGACGACAGCAGCGTTGACCTCGTTGTCACCTCGCCGCCCTATGCGAACAACGCCATCGATTACATGCGAGCGCACAAGTTCTCCTTGGTCTGGCTCGGCTGGCCCATTGCCGACCTCACCGACATCCGCAAAGGCTATCTCGGCCACGACGCCAAAGGTGGTGTCGTCCCCAATGCCGGCGGCATCAAGACGAACACGGACGGCGACGGATTGGATCAGCACTTCCGTTGGGAAGGCGAACTGCCCGCTCGATGCATCGATACGCTGAACGCCTTGCGTGCGATCGACGCCCGAAAGGCGGACGTTCTGCAGCGCTACTTCATGGACATGGCAGCGGTGTTCCAGGAGATGGTGCGTGTACTGCGCCGGGGCAAGGCCGCCATCGTGGTGGTGGGCTCGTCCGTGCTGCGCGGCATCGACGTAGAGACGCACAAGGCGCTAGCCGCTATTGGAGAAGCTGTGGGTTTCGTGTTGGTCGGCATCGGCACCCGCGAGCTTGACCGCGACAAGCGAATGATGCCGGCCCGCTGGGGCAAGACCCGTACATCGCGCATCGAGGAGCGGATGCATCAGGAGTTCGTTATTGGCCTAGTCAAGCCATGAGCGAAAGTGAAATGGGCCGGCTCCGGCGTGATTACCACCGGAACGTCTTCGAGAAGGTCCTACGGGTTAGTGAGCAGGGCACGCCAAACAATGCGGACGGCAGCAGCCGGGTAAGTTCAGGGATCGCCGGAGTGATTGTCCAGCGGATCGGCCTTCCCACGTCATCGGATGCCATTGCAGGCCAAACGGCCGGAAGACGATTTGAGGAGGCCACTCGCGTTTTCCTTCGTGACGCGTTCGAACTGCTACAGCACCTCAGGCCCGGCGATTGGGAGTTCTCGATTGGCGGCGACATTCAGGATTTCGCCCAATATCGGCATCTCGCGGACGTCGCTCGCCTCACCAAGCGCCACAGGGAACTACGGACGGTTTTCGGCGACTACATCGTCAAGCCCGACATCGTCGTTCAACGAAATCCAGAGACTGACGAGACTCTTGACGCGACCGGCGCGCTGCTTTGCGGTCCCGACGCGGCAACTCACACGCCCTTGCGCCAGTCCAACTCCGAATGGCCGATTCTCCACGCCAGCGTCTCGTGCAAGTGGACGATTCGCAGCGACCGTTCGCAAAATGCACGCACGGAAGGCTTGAATCTGATTCGCAACCGCAAGGGCAAGTCTCCCCATATCGTGGTCGTTACGGCTGAACCTCTGCCGAGCCGAATCGCTTCCCTCGCGTTCGGCACTGGGGACATCGACTGCCTCTACCACTTCGCGCTCCCGGAGTTGGAGGCCGCCGCGTCGGAGCACGGGGAATCTGACGCAGAGATCGTTGACATGCTGGTGAGCGGAGGCCGACTGAGGGACATCAGTGATCTTCCGTTCGACTTGGTGACGTGACTTTGGCCGATGATCGAGCAATTCGCCAAGTACATTCCGCCCAAATTGCTGAGTGAGTCTGGCAAGGCGTTCCACGCGGGGCGGTTGGCGTTTTCGGGTCAACGCAACCTGTATGTTCTGGGCCTTAATCCGGGCGGAGCACCTGAACTCCACTCCGGGGAGACGGTTGAGGACAACTTCGATCTGGTGTTGCGACGTGAGCGACCCGACTGGTCATCGTTTGTCGACGAGGTTTGGAAGCACCGCGGCAAGGCCCTCGAACCGGGAGAGGCAGCGCTGCAACGGCAAATGCAGGAGGTGCTGGGCTGCCTGGGACTCGATCCGAGGGAAGTACCCGCCAGCGATTTGGTCTTCGTGCGCTCGAGGCAGGCGCGGGACTTGGGCGACGCGACGGGCCTTATGGAAGCCTGCTGGCCGTTTCACGATGCCGTGATGAAAGAGCTCGGCGTGTGGGTCGTGCTCTGCCTGTACAAACAGGTGGCTGAGTTCGTTCGTGCCAAGACGGGGGCATCGCCCACTCCCATAGCCGAAGTCGCACAGACATCGAAGTCGGGAAAGACGATCTATCGGCGGGAGTGTTTCCGCGCACCATCCGGCCTCATGATCGTCCAGATAACGCGTCCAACGGGCGTGCCTTGGACGGACAATGCCTGTGCCCTCACGAATCGGGCGCTTGCGGTTGCGGATAGGTCTCCGCTCGGGAAGCGTCCCACCAGCCACTGCAACCGGAGGGGCGCGCACCGCTCTGAGTTACGCGTGGGGTGATCGGACGCTCGCCCCGGAAAGGAAGCAAGGGATTTGTCGGTGTCGTGGTTGCTACGGACGGAACAGCAGGAGGAAGGTGTGGCGCTGAAGACGCAGGGGGTCAAGAATCTGGTGGAGGAAGTCATCTCAACTCTGGCGGCATCCGAGCGAGGAGAGCACGTCATCAGGAACGTGTTCGTTGCTATCGAGGGGTGTCCCACATGGCGCGCCCGCTACGACCTCGAGTGTCGCGGTTTGGGGGAGCCATGGATTGTGAACAACTGGATCGGGAAATGGACCCGGGAATGTGTTGGCCACCAGGGCGTAAAGAAGCAGGTGGCGATGGCCGGGTGCAGTTTGGCCGGCTCGTACTCGGTCCTCGGTTGAGCCGCATATCCGTTTCAGGACGATGTGCTTGCGTTGCCGGTCGAGGACATCGACCGGCAGGGTCGAGTGGTATCGCGGAGGTTTGGCTCGCGTGAGGTGGAACGACGTTACGATCCCGTGCCCACGGTGATTCTCGTGCGAGACGGCACCCGGATTGGGTTTGCCGTCAACGGTGGTGATGTGAGTCAGGATGGTGCGGCCATTCTGGTTGACGGCATTGCCGAGGGCGCGGGACGAGCTGGAGGCCAAGGGGGTCTCGGTCGGAAACTGGCGGGTCGACGAACGCGACGACGGCAAGCATCAGGTCTTCTTCGTGGTGGCGCCGGATTCCACGCTCCATGGGAGTAGCGGCTTGGAGTCGCCGTGGGGTGCATTTGGCTTTCCGCCGTGGTCGTTTCTGACACCCAAAAGGGTCCGTTCCCCTACAGGGACGTTCCTAGGGCAACTCGCGGCTTCGGTTCCCCAACTGACATTGGTAGGCTGAAGCCTCCGCACTAGGCCAAGGATGTGGTCACGTGGCGATACGGCAGTTTCGTGACAATTCAGGAGCGCCCATCGACGCTCATTTCGAGGTGCGGTCGGGCAATCTGGTACTGCATTCCCGTGGAGGCACCAAGGGAACGGCGCAGGCACGCAACACGGACTATCAGGCGGCGTTGCGCCTGATGTTGGAGCGGTTCAGGCGATCGGGACTTGAGATTACCGATGCTTGGGTGGACAGCAGCCGCGTCGGGAACTTGCCCATCGAGCGGAGGCGGGTCCTGTTTCCTGACGACGCTCGCGTGTCGACGGACGAGCTATACGCCAGATTGTCGAGAAGGATGGCTTCAGTCGGACGAGATCCCGCGCTTGCCGGCAGCGGAGGAAATCGTACGAAGCGTCTGCGCTTCTCCTTTGGCGGTGCCCCGTCTGACACATGGATCGCCCATGTCGCAGGCCGGGGCGATTCGGGCAACGTGTTCAATCGGAACGGGCTGTTGTCCACGTCGGCGCACGATTGTGTCACGGAAGACCACGTCTATTTTGCAGTGGAACAGCTCTCCGCCGGCACGATCAGTCATGCGTTCAGCCACGCCGGAGACTTTGACGTCGTCGCGGACAACGGAACCCGACTGGCTTCCAAGGTGGTCTACGGCGTGGCTGCCAGCGAAGCGCTGGGACTTGAGATCAGCCCGACGCACTTCGAAGAGGGGGAAGGTACCCGGTGCTTCAAGGTGATCTCCGATGCCGGTTACCTGATCGTGCCGAAGGGTGCGACTGTCCCCGCTACCGCGGTATACCTAGAGCCAGTCCAACGTTCGGCTATGGAGGGTCACCGTCGGCTTGTCACGCACCTACGCCGTGAACGCCACTCAGGGCTTGCAAGAGACAAGAAGCAGGCCTTCAGGGAGGAACACGGTGTCCTTTTCTGCGAGCGGTGCAAGATGCGACCGGACGTGATCTACGGGGCAGATCGTGGCGACGCATGTATCGAGGTGCATCACACGGTGCCGATAGGTGCCGAGCCAGGCTTCCGAGAGACGAACCTGGAAGACCTAAAGTGCCTGTGCGCGAACTGTCACAGAGTCGAACACTGGAAGATCAGGCGAGCATCGAAGTAGGCGGCGTTGCGCCTCCCATCACCGTTCGACCTTTGACAATTGCGCTACTTTAGGGAGATGGGTTCCGCACTCTCCGAGATCGCCCGCGTACTGAAGCCCGGCAAGGCCGCAGTTGTGGTCGTCGGCACTTCGAGGCTGCGGGGTATCGACGTTGAGACCCACAAGGGCCTCGCGGCCCTCGGCGTCGCGACCGGTCTTGACCTCGCCGGCATTGGCACCCGCTAGCTAGTTCCTGTCCGTAAACGCCTTTTTTGGCGGCAGGGAAGTTGTCCT
>VXSY01000236.1 GCA_009837725.1 Gammaproteobacteria bacterium
GGATCATGGCCGAAGCAGCAATCGTAACCGTGGAAACCCCACTCACGGAGGAAGATGGCCTATCTTTCCCGACACACAAACATTTCGTCCTACACACCGTAGGACATCTCCCACGCGAGCCCGCCGGCGGACGATGCGGTCAGATCAATTCGAGTGCGGAGTGGGGAGCGGCCGGGCGCCGGGCCGTGCCGGCCTTCAGGAATCTGCCGCGTCCGTGTCTCGCGGCGGCGACGCGTCGCGCTGTCGCTCGAGATGTTCCGCCAGCAGAGTGGCGGCACGGTTCCTATAGTCGCCGAATGACATTCCCAGGCGGGGTTGGGGCTCGCCGTCGTCGGCGAGGCCCGACGCCAGCGGCGCAAGAGGTTCGGTCGCGCTCGTCCCGCGTTGGAGGCGCAGCGCCAGTGACGTGTGCTCGCAATCCTCGAGGCGTTGCGCGATCCCAGCCCCGCACCGGGTTCAGGTCCACGTAGCACATCGTCGCGACCACATCCTCCGTGGTGCGCAACGGTCCCGAAAAGAAGCGCTGCTCGAAGAAGTGCCCGGTGCAGTCATCCTCCCGGTTCGCGCGCCGAGCGATCGGCTGCTTCAGATGGCGCATGAACCACGACAGCGATCCAAGAATCTTGCGTGCCTTTGCCAGCCTGTACTCGTCGTCGAGGAGCATCTCCGTCACCTCCGCCAGACGCTCCTGCTCGACGACGCCATCCGCACTTCGGGGCGGAAACGCCACCGTGTACCGGCGCGCCACCGTTTCCGGTCGCCAACGCTCGCTGGCCTTTGGGTCGTGCAGCAAGGCGAGGTGGAAGTGGCTGCTCATCACCGCGAAGGCGTCCAGCGCGACAGACAATCTTTCCCGACACACAAACATTTCGTCCTACACACCGTAGGACATCTCCCACGCGAGCCCGCCCGGCGGACGACGCGGTCAGCTCACTTCGAGGGTGGAATAAGAGCGGCTGGCGCCGGGCCGTGCCGGCTGTCAGGAATCTGCCGCGTCCGTGTCTCGCGGCGGCGACGCGTCGTGCTGTCGTTCGAGATGTTCCGCCAGCAGAGTGGCGGCACGGTTCCTATAGTCGCCGAATGACATTCCCAGGCGGGGTTGGGGCTCGCCGTCGTCGGCGAGGCCCGACGCCAGCGGCGCAAGGGGTTCGGTCGGCGCGTCCCTTCCCGACACACAAACATTTTGTCCCACACACTGAGACGATTTCGCACATCCGCGCCTGGGAGCGCGACGCGGTCCAGTCCGTGTCGTCTACGAGGTTCGAGCTAGGCGTTCCGGCCCGCTGCCGGATTTCGCGATTCCATCGTCGCCCAGCCCTCGAGGTGTTCCGCTGGCAGAGGCGCGGGACGTTCGCGTAGTCGCCGAAGGAAATCTCCATGCGCCGGCTCCCGTCCTCGGTGAGCCCCGACACGAGCGGCCGAAGCGGCTCCGACACGTTCGTGCCGCGTTGCAGGCGCGTCCGGCCAGCGACGCGCGAGCGCTGTCCTCTCTCACCTCGAGGCCTGCTGCGCGGGAGATGTCCCACGGCGTGTAGGACGAAAATGTTTGTGTGTCGGGAAAGATTGGCCCGGATGGTTTCCTTTCCCTGGGGCGAAAAAAAGCCCGGCTCCTTGCGGAGCCGGGCTTGTCGGAGGACCGGGTTGACCGGGGTGGACGGTCAGGCCCGGAGAGTTGCGATCGCTAGCTTCCGCCCACGTAGGTGTTGTTCACCAAGGTGCCGGAGTTGCCGTCGCGGGTCAGTTGCTGAACCGTCACAGCGCCCTTCGAGAGTACTCGGCAGGAATGACGGCTAGTCGGCTCCAAGCCCGTGACGCCTTCGATGGCCTCGCCGCTCCACATCATGACGTTGTTGCCAGCGATCATCGGCGCTTCGCCGAAGCCACGCGTGCCCATGTCGTCCCAGCACTCCAGGAACACGCGGCAGCCCGCGGACGCTTCGCAGCGAACGCGCACGTTGCCTTTGTCACCCGTGCCATTGGTCGAGTGCGGGATGGCGTACGCCATGACCGCACCGCCTACGCCGTCGAACTTCAGAGTGGTCGACGTTGCCGCATTCGGCTCGTTTTTGGCGCTCGGGTCGCTGTAGTGAACCATCGCGGTGAGGTTGATCATCGCCTCATGGTTGATGTGACCCTTGCCGCCAGCCATGTAGTACACCTTGAAGGAGCCGGTGCCTGCCTCGGTGAACGACTCGGACTTGTCGGGATCGACAGACAGTGCATTGCTCATGGCCATGTTGCCGTCGATGGCGATTTCCTCGCCAGCGCCCATCTTGCCGTTCTTGTCGTAGTCGACGAACAGCATGTCGTCCTCGTTGAAGAGATCCCGGGTGCCCATGGCGCTGACCATCAGAACACCGCGCAGGCCTTCGTCGATCGTCTCGCCGTCGAGATCGTAGATCGTGAAGGGAACCGCATCGGTCGCGGCCGTACCTGCCAAGAAGACATCTTGGTTGTCTGTGCCACCGTCGTCTTGATCCGCACCTTGGAGAACGCCTACGAGCGTCCTAGCTTTCGCTGCCTTGGCCGCAGTCATGATCTGCTTCGTCTCGATCGTGATGGTCGCCAGTTCAACGTATCCGTCCTTGTTGGCACCCTTGATCGACATGAAGGCCGCATCGCCGTCGATCGCGATCGTCTTTTCGTTCTTGTCGCTGATCTCAAGCGTTACCGCATCGCGACTGCTGATAACCGTCGGTGGGGTCAGACCTGTCAGCGAGCCGTCGGAGAAGGCACCGCTCACGATCCGCGAGGAAGCCGACACGGTGATTTTCGGCTGATCGTTCTTTGGGTTCATGTCCAGCGCATTGGCACCTGCCAGCGCGCCAAGGCTGGCGAGTCGTGGCATCTCGAAGGAAATCGTCTGGGCAGCAGCCCCCGCGGTTGGAGTGCACGCCTTCACGTCCTGCCAAGTGTTGGTCAAGGTTGCGCGTGCTGTGTCGGTGTCATCGGCGGTGGTGTCGGCAGCGTTCGCTGGCTTGACGGTGATCGTGAAGGAGCTGCCGCCCTTGACGCCGCCCTCCTTGATTGACGCTACCGTTCCCGGTGCCGGGCGCGACGCCGTTGTCGCGCCATCTCCCGCAATAGGATCCCACATCAGTCCGCCAATGTTGGCGTTGAAGGTGGCACCGCCGCTCAGCGAGAACGTGATGTCGGCCTCGCCATTGTGATCAATGGCGGCACACGCGTTCCGGCTCTCGTCCGCATCAGTGGTAGCTGGGTCATCTGCAACCGCTGTCCGCGCCGCAATGTTCTGCGGAATGGTCAGGACGACCATCGGGGTTGCCCCATCGGGGTACTCGGGCGAGGAGTGGCCTTCCCCGAACAGCTCCGAGGCGTAGATGGTCGTACCGTTATCCACGGACACCATTGCCCCCCAAGCGCCAACCCCCGCAAAGAGGCACGCGACCACCACGTCCGCCGGTACAGGCCTTTCGTCTATATGTTGTGCTCACTGTCGACTCCAGCGCTATATATTGAGTCCAAGGCCGCTGCAGGCCGGTATAATGTTGGTACTTGTGTGGGAACAAAGAGAGGGCGCCTCAACAAACGAAGCGTTCCGGTAACACGCTAAGAAATGGAGATTTTCACCGCGACATTAGGTTCGAATACGATGCGGGTGTGCAAATCTACTGTGGGAACAAATGGGGTAATTTCCCGGGTTTTCCGCCGCTTTTTGCCGCTCAAGGCCGGTTCCCGACACACAAACTTCTCGTCTCACACACCAATGGTCAATGTCCTACACCGGCCCAGCCCGCCACGACCCCAAAGGCCAGCGAGCGCCGGCGACCGGAGACGCTGGCACGCCGCGTTTCACAGGGAGACGGTCGCAAGCCTCGAGCGCCGTTCGGGCCTGCGGAAGGGCTCCCGTGTGTCAGATCGGGATAGGGAGCCCTGGGCGCCCAATGGCAGGTCGAGGAACTGCGCCGCATGCGATGGCGGATCTACCCTTCGTCCAGGATATCCAGAGCCCCAAGGAGCGGTAGAAGTGTCAGCAAGGTCGTCTCGAAAACATGCGGCGTGGCGGTCACGATCTTCTTCGCCTTGCGTTCTCTCCAAGCCAGTGTCTGGATCAGGTTTGCGGCCACGACCGACGGTTGGTCGAGAGAGTCGATTGGCACCTCGCTTGGGCCGCCGCGGATGCTGGTGCTGATCGGACAGCAAATCAAGAGCCCAGAGCGACGGTTGTAGTCGCGACTGCTCAGGACCAGCGCCGGGCGGTACTTGCCAATCTCCTTGCCCTTGGTCGGCTCGAAGTCGAGCAGGACCACATCCCTGCGGTCGGGGATGTACTCCGAACGTGCCACTTAAGGCTCGACCTCGGCACCGCTCGGATCGGCCAGCAGGTCGGCGTGGGCGTTCTCCGGCGTCATTCCCGCCAAGAGGGCCTGTTCGCTGTGGGGGAAGCGGAAGGTGCCGAGTCGCCCGGCAGCCCGCTTGACCACGAAGCCCTCGCTGTTGATGTCCACCGTCACCCGCGTGCCTGGCTCGAATCGCGGCAGTTGCGCCATTGCACCAGTGACGCGCAGCGCCAAACTGTTGCCCCACCTTCTGATTTCCGTCTCCACACGCACGAACTTGCTTCCGACCGGGAACACGGCATCGAGTGTATCCAATGTAGATACGGCGAGTCAACGCATTCGAGGAAGGGCTGCTCGCCGTTTGCTGCAAGGCGCTGCGGCGACAGGTTCCTGGAAGATGGGCAGCCGCCGACCTGCCGCTCCTGCGCCACAACGAATACGTGCGGAAAGGAGGCGTGAATGGCCTTCCCCCCACGAGGACGGGTTTGTTTCAGCCTAACGGATGGCTTCCATGAGTTGGAGGACGAAGGTGCCGACTACAGCGGCGGTGGCGAGGGCGGCGACGACGAAGGTGCGCCAGTTGTTCTTGAAGAGGCGGTTGGCGTCGATGTAGTCGCGCAGGTCGTCGATGCGCTGGTTCACGGCCTTGGCCCCTTCGTCGATGCGCTGGTGCACGGCGTCGATGCGCTGGTTCACGGCCTTGGCGCCTTCGTCAATGCGCTGGTTCACGGCCTGGATGCGCTGATCCACGTGCGCCATAACACGCTTCTCCGTCGCGGCGATCTCCTGCTTGACTTCCTCGAATCGCCGGTCGGTGCGCCTTTCTGCAGCGCTCATGTCGGAGCGCAGGATTCGGAGCAGCTCTTGGTTGTCCATTTCTTCCGTCTCCCTGTCTTCCGTGAGGGCTCGGGCTGTTGTGCTTGCTTCGGCCATGATCCGTCTGTGCCTCTTGTCTTGTCAATGACCGCCACGTCCATTGTCAATGAATCAGCGGGATAGAAAAGCCAGACTTTCGCCACACTTGTGTAGGAGATTGCCCCTTCCTTGCTTGCATGAGGCCGAAAAAAGCCCGCCCCCTATTTCTAGCCGGGCTTGTGGGGACGCCCGGCGGCAGGGGGGTCCGGCGAGCAGTGCCAAGCCGGTTCGCTCGTCCCACTCGAAGCGGTCCGCCGGGCGCTCTCCCCTCGTGCCGTGCCACCTCACGTTGGCCAGCACGGGACTGGACAAGCCCGTCCCCTACGGGCACACCTTGGAGGAAAGGACCCGCTCGCCGTTTGCTGCAAGGCACTGCGGCGACATGCGTTGGCGAGACGACCACCCGCACCCTCATCCACCCAGCCCATCCCCGGTCGCCGCGCCCTTTCGATACAGTAGCTTTCTTCCGCGCGTGCACGCTTGCAGCAGGCCTCGTTTGCGAGGTCATCGAGGTCGTTGGCGCTGTATGGTAGCTGATTTTGGTGGAGGTTGTAGTAAACGAAACCTGTCAAATCGATATCGTCCTTTTCTGAAGTAGAGATAGGAAAAGGCGTAGTCTAGAATTGACTTTTGGATAAATTCCGAGATCAAAAGGAACTATATTAGACCCGCAATTAGAGCGTGCCATGGACCAACATCAAGGGGCTCCGGAGGGAGGGCGTCCCGCCCTCCAGAGGCCCGGGCTATGTCCGATAGGCTCCTCGCCTTTTCTCGGAGGGGGTCGCCGACCAAAGCAGCGCTCGCCCGAAGAACCTGAAACAACGCCCCCTCTTGCTGCGTGCGCGCCTTCGGCGCGTTTGGAGGGCGGGACGCCCTCCCTCCGAATGCCCGCCAAGTCCGACAGGCTCCTAACGCGCAAGGAACAGGCTTAAGGGCCCTCGGAGGGAAGGCAGGATGCCTTCCCTCCGACCCTCACTTCGAGTCGAAATCCTCCAAGCATCAACGTCAGTCGTTGGCGATCGTGCTGGCGATCTCCAGCATCGCCTCGGTCATGCGGTTCGCTGCGTCGAGGTCGATGGTGTGGGGCCAGCGGTCGGTTGGGTGGTGGAACCAGCGGTTGGAGCCTAGCCAGGATAGGTAGCGGCCGCCGGCGTCGTAGATGTTGCGTGCCTCACCGAAGGGGCGGTGGCCCGGCGCGCGGATCGATTGCGGCCACACGTCGTGGGCAGCCATCGATCGCTCGGCCAACGCCTGCAGGCCCGCGTCTGAGGTTTGCAGGCGGCGTTCGGAGTTTTTTGCCACGAAGTTGGCACCCAGGTGGATCCACAAGTGGGCCGCCTTGCCGAGCGCGGGACTTTCTTCCAGGAAGTGATCCAGACCCGTGTGCCCCAGCTCGTGGCCCGTGTTGGCGGTGAAGACCACCGGGCGCCTGGGCGGATTGGCGGCAAAGTGGCGGAGCAAGGCCAGCCAGATGACGATGCCGCCGCCGCGTTCGGCAGTGCAAGTCCACCAGGCGCTCTTCGGCGTCATCACCACCACCGGTGCCAACGACGGGTCGCTCCCGGCAACTCTCACCACGACGTTGCTGGCGGTGGCAGGCTCCAGCGCCACATCGACGACCACGCTGGCCGATTCGCCGCGCGCCGCCGCATCCAGCAGCCAGTTGCCCTCTTGGCTCGCAACCTGCAGCACGGGCGGCCCAAAGGGATCGACGAAGCGGTCGGCATTCTGCAAGGCGAGGCCGGGAACGTCGGCATCCATGGCGGCCACGGCCACCAAGGCCGCGCAATTGCCCGCGGCTCGAGCACGTGCGAAGCGCTCGTTCGCCCCCGGCGGGGCCGCGTTGCCGATTGGGCCAATGCCGATGCCGGCGTTGCCGTTCGCCAGAGACGCGAGGGTGCCTTCGACGCCGGCAGGACCCGTGATGCCGCCATCAAAGAGCGGCACGCCGTCTGCGCCTCGGCCATTCACGGCCACCGCGCAGTTGCCGAGCACCCAGCGCTCGAAGGGAAACGCTTGCACCTGGGGAGTTGCACCGGCGTCGCGGGCGAGGCCCGTCAGCCACTCCGAGGTGGCGGCGTCGCCCTCGGTGCCGGTGCGGTGGTCTTCGATCGCGTCCCAACCTCGAAGGTCGGCGGCGATCTGGTCTTGCAGTTCCGTCATGGGGGCAGGATAGCAGCCTAATGGTGCTGCGGTGGCGGACCTCGGCGGCTTAGCGTCGCGCGTCCCCGTTTTATGGGGTGGATGACGACGTGAGGTTGCCCCACGAGATGGGCCGTCAGGCACCGCTTCCCGGGCGGTGAGCACGGGCGAAGCCCCTTCCTTCGCCCATCTGCAAGACCCGTTATAGGCACCCATAATGGATTTAATACACCTGCTCAACATGATAGGCCGTGTGGAGCGAAGGCGAGGGGTCGAAAAACCGGCCGGAATGCCGCAATAAACAACAATATCGTTATATATCCGTATCTCATAGAATTCCGTGGATTCTCCAAATCATCGTGTAAGCTCGCTTGCGCTTTTTTCTGCGCTCGGAGAGCCAGGCCGACTGATGCCCTGCACACGCCTCACGGCGGCGTTCGTGAAGACCGTGCAAGCGACCGAGAAGCCGCGCCGCTACGGCGACGGAAACGGCCTGCATTTGCTGGTCAAGCCGGGGATTCGAGGGGGCAAGTCGTGGGTCCAGCGCGTCGTCATTCATGGCGTGAGACGCGATCTGGGCCTTGGTAGCGCAAGGATTGTCACGCTGAAAGAGGCGCGCGAGGTTGCCCTCGACAACCTCCGCCTCATCCGCGCTGGTGGCGATCCGATGGTGCTCAGAAAGCGTGGTGTGCCGACCTTCGAGGAGGCCCTCGAAACGGTGATCGCGATGCACGAACCGATGTGGAAGGAGGGTGGCCGAACCGCCGACCAGTGGCGGGCATCGATGCGCGAATATGCCCTTCCACGCATCGGCCATAAAACTGTCCATACGGTGTCAATGTCGGACGTGATGTCCGTCTTGCTCCCTATTTGGATCGATAAGCACGAAACGGCTCGGCGGGTGCGCCGGCGCATCGCAACGGTGATGAAGTGGGCGATTGCGCAGGGGTTGCGCGACGACAATCCGGCCGGGGAATCCATCGGCCAGGCCCTGCCGAGGGTGGAGCGAAGACGCTCTCACCAGCGGGCGTTGCCGTACCGGCAGGTGGGCGCCGCGCTCCATCGGATCCGCAATGCGGAAAGCAGCCCCGGCGTTCGGCTGGTGCTCGAGTTCATGGTGTTGTGCGCGGTGCGCTCGGGCGAGGCGCGGCTGGCCACTTGGTACGAAGTGGACTTCGCCTCGTCCACCTGGGTGATCCCGCCGGAGCGGATGAAGAACAAGCGCGAGCATCGGGTGCCGCTTTCGGACCGGGCGCTGGTGGTGCTCGACGAGGCGCGGCACATCCGGAGGGGCTCTTTGCTGTTCCCGTCTCGAGTGCGGGGGCGGGCGGTGGATAGCGGTACGCCGGTGAAACTGATGCGGGATTTGCGCATCGACGCGGTTCCGCACGGGTTCCGTTCCTCGTTCCGCGACTGGGCAGCGGAACAGACGGATACGCCGCACGCGGTGATGGAAGCGGCGCTGGCCCACGCGATTCAAAACCAGGTGGAAGCGGCCTATGCACGGTCTGACCTCCTCGATCGGCGACGGACGCTGATGCAGGAGTGGGCCGACTACCTGATGAGCACGGTGAACGGTGCTTGAGAGAGGGGAAAAGCGGCATAAAAACGGGAAATGTTCCCCCGATTGTTCCCACACGGGAACGGTTTGACGGCGTTGGAGGAGCGTAACCGGTGTCGTGGTGATCAATTGATTTTTCAAAATGTTATGGGTTGAATTGGGACTGTTTGGGGCAGTCGGTTTGTTCCCACATCGAAACCAACAGGGGAGCCGGGTGTGGCGGTTTCGGAGACTATATATGGTTCTTTGAGGCGGGCGTGACTACAAGATATAGAGGAAAGGCATGTAACCGCGGACGTGGTGGTCGCGTGCGTTGCGGGGTTCGGGGCCGCGGCTGGCTTCGACCAAATGGTCGAGGACGCCTCCTTCTACGCCGCCGAGTTGTTCGGGAAACCGACTCAGCTCATCTACCCGACGGACATGACCCCGACGGTTGTTCTGACGCTGAAGGACGAGCCTCAGGTTGGTGACCCCCTTGCCAATTTCGCTATCGACCCGGGCTCGATTGCTAGGGTCACGTTCGACTTCCAGAACGGCGAGTTTTCCGAAGCCATCTTGCCCGGTGATTTGGTGTGCTCCGGCACAGCCGCGGACGGCACAGCCCTCGGCACCTCTCCCTGTGTCGCCGACACCGGAGTGAAAATTCACGAGGGCGGGGCCGTCGGCGACACGTCTGTCACGTTCGAGGTGACTATCGGGGCGACCGCTGTCGATATTTCCCCCGCGGTGAACCCGGCGGCAGGTTCGGACCCGGAAGAGGCAAAGTTCATGCTTACGCTGACGGCTCCGGCCTTCAAAGCTTCCGGTCGCGTAACCGTGAGTACGTCGATCGAGACGCGCCAAGGGGACATCCCACGGATGGTCAAGCGCTGCTCATCGCCAGACGACCCTACAACAACGACGATGAACGAGGCCGACCCCTGTGAAGCAGTCGTCAGGACCGCGAAGGCTCTCACTGCGAGTACGAAGGCTGGTGCTGGCGGTACCGTGAAGATCGACATCGATGACTTCACGATGCTCGACATGCACAAGGAGGGGGCCGCGAAAGGTAAGCCCACCTCCAACACCTTGAGCAGCTACACCTTCGAAGTCACCAACGTCAAAGGTACCGACGATATCCTCGGTGCCGATGGCGAAGCGCTCGAAGAGGATGCAGCCGCAGTGCTCACGGTCACCGTGGACGGCGACCTCAACGAAGGCGACATGGTCGATGTCGATGGCACCAAGCTGACAATTCCTGCCGCGGGTGGTCCCGTGCGCACGAACGTGACCTTGGCGTCGTCGTCTCGGGGCTTGGGTGACGTTACTCCCGACGTTGTGGGCAGCGCGGCAAACCTCTACAAGAAAGCGGTTGCCGTGAAGTACACTCCCGCAGGAAAAGTGGAATTGATCCATGGCAACGAGATCGATGTAACGTTCGAGCCGAGCTTCGCTCGCGTCGAGAATGCGGCCATCAAGGCGGAGATGAAGACGGCGGGTCTGATGATTGCTGGCGTTAGCAGCGACCTGAAGGCGTACGCGATCCCGGCGAGCACGAACGGCAAGAACGACAAGGCCAACGTGAGAGTTCGCTGCGTGGACGGCGACCGCATGAGCAAGACCCACAAGAACATGTGCCGTACCTTCATTCAGTGCTGGGGTGACGATGGCATGGGCGGCGTCGGCGAGCACGGAGACGGCGTTTACGAGAACGCAACGATCGTCCTGAGCGCCGAGGACTTGGAGACGGCCAGCGGCGTCGCAGCGATGGGCCGCCACTCGTGCCGGATTCTCGCCTCGGGGGATACGGCAGTTCAGGTCTTGGTCCGCGACGGCACCACGGGCACGCTCGTGAACAACACGTTCGTAAGCGACTGACGCGAATCTCCTGACCCTGTACCTCAATCAGGTAACCCTGGTCTCCTACAAGCCCGGCTCCGCAAGGAGCCGGGCTTTTCCTTAGTAACGTGCCGTTTTGTGTGCAAAATGGGCCTCCGATCCCGCCACACACTTTTTCCGTCCTACACATCGTAGGCAATCGCCCACGCCCCCCCTCCTC
>VXSY01000277.1:0-3609 GCA_009837725.1 Gammaproteobacteria bacterium
GCGCAGGCTCCTAGGCGACGGTTTCGATGCCGCTTGGCGAAGCCACGATCACCGCTTCCGGCCGCCGGATGGCGAAGATGCCGTTGGTGACGACACCCGGGATATCGTTGATCGCTGCCTCGAGCGCCGCGGCATCGTCGATGGCGAGACCGTGGATGTCGAGGATCGGGTTGCCGTTGTCGGTGACGAACCCCTCGCGCCGGCGGGGCGTGCCGCCAAGCCCCCGCAAGCGCTCCGCAACGAGGCCGCTTGCCATTGGCACCACCTCAATGGGCAGCGGGAACGTGCCCAAGCGTTGCACCATTTTGGAGTCGTCGACGATGCACAGGAATCGCTCCGCCTTGGCAGCGACGATCTTCTCCCGCGTCAGCGCGCCACCACCGCCCTTAATGAGCGACCGATCCGGTGCCACCTCGTCGGCGCCATCCACATAGACGGCGACACGCTCGGCATCGCTGAGGTCCAGCACGCGAATGCCGTGCCCTCGGAGCCTGGCGGCGGTGTCCTCGCTGCTCGCGACGGTAGCCCCAAAGGAACTCTTCACCTCGGCAAGAGCGTCGATAAAGTGGTTCGCGGTGCTGCCCGTGCCCACGCCGACGATGGTCTGCCGGCCAAGCACCGGAAGGATTCTCTCCAAGGCGGCACGCGCACAGTCGCGCTTGAGGCGCTCGCGGGGAGGGGGTTCCGCCAACGCCCGCTAGCCTCCGGCTTCGGCCGGCTGCAGGTAGCGGGCGTACTCCTCCTCGAAGGCGAGCTTGGTGGGATCGCTGATGCGGTCGATGTAGAGCTTGCCGTCGAGATGGTCGAACTCGTGCTGGAAGACCGTGGCGAGGAGGCCGCGTGCAACCACGGACTCGGTTTCGCCACGGGGATTCGTGAAGGTCACGCGAATGTGCTGCGGGCGCTCGACGAAGCCGCGCAGCCCCGGCACCGACAGGCAGCCTTCCCAAAAACCCGCGGTTTCGTCGCCGAGCACCTCGATCGTCGGGTTGAAGCACACCGTCGGCGTTGCGCTGTTCGCGGCACCACCGGCATCCTCGGGCAAATGAACGATTGCGAGCCGCATGTTCTCGCCCACCTGCGGCGCGGCAAGACCAATGCCGCCGTAGTCGTGCAGCGTGTCGATCATGTCTGCGAGCAGGCGATGCATGGCTTCCGAGCCGATGTCCTCAGCCGGCACCTCTCGCGCCCGGCGGCGGAGGACCGGGTGACCCATGCGGATGATCTTGCGAACCGCCATGGCCGCTTACGCTTCGCGACGGGCGATCAGAAGAACTGCGGCTGGGCGGCGATGGCGAGGGACGACTCGATGTCCCACACGGCCCGGGTCACGGCCTGACCGATCAGGTCCATCTTCCGCACCTGCTCGATTCGCTTGGCCGCGAGCTCGACCTCGCGCGGGGTGAGCAGTTCCTTGAAGATGCCGCAGGCGTCCGCGAGGCAAAGGATGACGATGTCGCGGGGGTCCGGAATGTCGTCGCTGAACAACACGCCCATGATGCGCAGCTTCACCTCGCGCTCGGCCTGGCCATCCACGATGGGGTAGCGCCGGGCGCGAAACACCCACAGGAAGCGGTCGTCGCGTTGCTCCAGGATGCCGCCCTTGATGAGCCGTTCGAGGGCGCGCTCGCGAATCTGGTCGGCACGGGCCGCGGCTCTCTCCACCCAGTAGCGGGCGTCACGGGTCTCCTGCGCCGAGGCGATGTCGGCCAGCATGGGATCGAGCAAGTCGTCGCCCACAGGGGTCTTGTCGAGCAGGATCAGCGTGCTTGGGTCGGTGTCGATCCGGTCCTCGAGCGCGAGGTCCATGAGCACGCCGCCGCCCAAGGCATAGCGCACACTCCAATCGGGCACGCGCGCGAACCGACCGTCCTCGTCGTGCAGCAGAAGAAGCATTATCTCTTCGGAGAACCTCAGCATGGTCGCGGCCTTGTGCTTGTCCAAGAACGTCGCGGGGGAGGCACTCGGCGCACCCTCGCAAGGAGCGGAGGGCAGTATAGCGCAGGGGTACAGGTAACCCCTTGCGAGAAGGGCTCTCTTACCTCCGGAGATCGCACGATTGCTACCCGTGGAAGTCCTGCCAGCCTGCCTCGGTGACCACCGCCGTCAGCGCCACATCGTGCGCCTTGGCCGGCAACAAGGGAATGCGTTGGCACTCGAACGCAACCCCCACCAACGGTGGCGCATCCGGTGCGGCGAAGCAGCGGTCGTAAAAGCCGCCGCCACGGCCGAGTCTGTTGCCAGCGTCGTCGAACGCAACGACCGGGGCGAGCACGAACGAGAGCACGGCCAAGGGCAATTCGGGCACGGTGGACTCCGGCTCGTCGATGCCGAATCGGTTGCGGATGGTTGGCGCTTCGGCTGCCAGAGGCGCAAACGTCATCTCGCGGCCAACCACGCGAGGCACCGCCAAGGCGATCTCGCGCTGCTGGCAAATCGCGATGACACCGTGCAAGTCCACTTCGCCGTCCGTTGCGAGATAGGCGCCGACGGCGGCGGCTCCGTGCAGCTTTCGGGATATGGCCGCGCTGATCGCAGACTCTGCATCGCGACGCGCCACGTCGTGGAGGCCACGCCGGCGACGGCGGCAGTCGAGGCGCAGCGCACGAGTGGGATCAGAGGAACTCACGCAGCCCTGCGGCCCGACCGAAGACGGGCACTCCCAAGCATTCGAATGAAGGCCTCCCGGAGATGCCGCTGCCTGGTTGGCCCTGAACCGTTTCGGTTCAAGGCGGCGGTCCCTCGCGGCGTCTAAGGCTTCCCGCCTCCCAAACGCGCCATCCCTCGCGGGAAGGTCGTTCGGGCGTTGGTGCTGCACACCGTCGCACGAGAGGAACCTCCTGTAGGTTCTCTAACGGCTCAAGGACGACACCGGCTGGCAAACATCCCAGGAGACGACGCAGAGTATAGCGAAGCTAATCCCGTCCACGACCTAGGAGGTAAGCGCCGTAGAAAACGGCGCTTACCTCCTAGCCGTAGGTTGGCGTGGTTGCTCAGGAATCGGCTGCAGGCAAGTGCTCGGCTACGCTTGCGGCAACGCGCTCGGCCAATGCGTCGAGCTGTTCGCGGAGGCCATCGGCATCCCCCACGTTCTGTTCAAGCGCGCGAGATTCGTGCAGCGCATTCAGCGCGACCATGACGGCAACGCGCTCGTTGTCGAGCACGCGGCTACCGTCGCGCACTTGGTGCATGCGTCGGTCCAGTTCCTGGGCCGTGGCCTTGAGCGCCTCCACCTCATCGGCGGGACTCGTGACGTGATACGCCTTGCCGAGAATGTGCAAGGTAACCGTCTCGGCACTCAACGCCCATCCTCCAGCGCCTTCAGGCGAACGATCATGGTCTCGATCCGATCCCGCGCCAGGTCGTTCCTTTGCTCGAGCCGCTTGCGCTCCTCCTGCCAATCCTCGCGTTCGCGGCGCAAGGCCGCGTTCTCGTCTGCCAGACTCCGACAGAGGCTAATCAGGCGGTCGATTTCGGCGCTGAGGCGGTCGAGCGAAGAAGCCATTGGGGGCCACAAATGGCAGCAAGCGGAATGGGTAGTTTGGCGCGGTTGGTCGCTTATGTGAAGCACTTGCGGCAGCGCTAGCGCGCCCTGACGGGCGCGTCGGC
>VXSY01000277.1:3619-10765 GCA_009837725.1 Gammaproteobacteria bacterium
GCGCGAACTGCTGGCCTTCGTGCTCGCGTTCGCTCGCATCTACGGCTAGCAGCCTGCGTTCTTGCGACTTAAGCGACGGCGTTAACATCGGCCCGGCAAGGTGCCAGGCGCAAGGCAGGACATTGAGCGAGCCAGAACCAAAGGACACCGAGACCGGACGGCCCTTGGATGTCGCCGTGGTCGGCGCCGGCATCGTCGGGCTCGGCGCTGCTTTGGCGCTCGCACAGCGCGGCTTGCGGGTGGCATTGCTGGAACGTGTCGCCCCGGAACCGGTTCGCAACGCACTTGGCTTCGACCCCCGCACCGTTGCCCTCGCGCCGCCGGCGGTGGCGCTCCTGAAACGCCTGGGCGTGTGGGAGGAGGCCGACGCCGCAGCCATCGACCGCATGCAGGTGTGGGAGGAAGAGGGCACGGCGGCACTGCACTTCGGCGACGGCGAGACGCTGGCGCATGTGGTGGAGAACAGCGCCCTGGTGGAGAGGATGTGGAACGCGGCGGAGAAATGCGTCGAGGTTCGCTGTCCCTTCCGTGTCACCGACTACACCGAACTCGCGGAAAGTGCCGCATTGTCAGGCGAAGGTACCGACACCCCCGGTGTGGCGGCGCGCCTCGTGCTGGCGGCAGACGGCGCGTCTGGGGGAATCGGCGAGTTGGCCGGCGCCCGCATGCGACGCTCTCGGCCCGTGCAGCACGCGATTGTCAGCGTCGTCCAGTGCCGGCGCGAGCACGAAGGCGCGGCATTGCAGCGATTTGGCGCCGACGGTTCGGTGCTCGCGTTGCTGCCACTCACCGATCCATGCCACAGGGCGCTCATCTGGAGCCTCGCCACGTCCCGACAGGAAGCAGCGATGGCATGGGATGACGACGCGTTCTATCGCGCTCTGAATGACGAGACCGAGGCCGCTGCCGGCATCCGCGGCGTGGGGCCACGCTTCGCCTTTCCGCTGCGGCAAGGCCTCGCCAGCGACATCAATCCGTCACAGCGCCTGCTGGTGCTCGGCGATGCGGCGCGCACTCTGCACCCGATGGCGGGACAAGGCGTGAACATTGGCCTCGAGGACGTGCGCGCCTTGCTCGCCCGACTCCCTGCTGGCGACTTGGCGCCGCCTGGGGCGTGGCGCCGCTTTGCGGCGGACCGTCGGGCGCGCTCGAAGCTCATGCTGGGCCTGAACGCGGCGCTGCTCGCCGCGTATGGGGCAAGGGCGCCACTGGCGCGTGCGGTGCGCAACATGGGTGTCCGCTTCCTGAACGGCAACTCGATCATCAAGGCGCAGCTCGTGCGCGAGGCGATGGGCGTCGGGGCACTGACGACCGTCGGCTTCGACCGACCCGGTGGCGTGCAGTGACGAGTCCGCTCCGCACGCCGCTTTACGACGAGCACCTCGCGCGCGAGGCCCGCATGGTGCCGTTCGCCGGTTGGTCCATGCCGCTGCACTACGGCTCGCAGATTGCCGAACACCACGCCGTGCGACAGGGCGTCGGCATGTTCGACGTATCGCACATGCGCGTGTTCGATGCGGAGGGTGCTGGCGCCACCGACTTCCTGCGCACGGTGTTTGCCGGTGATGTCGCGCGGCTGGCAGCGGGTCGGGCGCTCTACGGCGTGCTGCTTAACGAGAACGCCGGCATCATCGACGATGCCATCGTCTATCGCACGGATGGCGGCTACCGCGTGGTTTCCAACGCCGGCACGAGTGAGCGCGTGCACTCTTGGCTGCTGCATCACTTGGGCGATGACACCCGCCTGCAACCACGCCGGGACCTTGCCATGTTGGCCGTGCAAGGCCCGCGCGCAATTGCTTGCTTGCACGAAGCGACGGGATTCGACGCGGCCCATCTGCCTCGCTTCGCCTTTGCCTGGCACGAGGGCAGCATGGTTGCCCGCACCGGCTACACCGGCGAGGACGGAGTGGAAGTGCTGGTGCCAGCGGTCGACGCGGCAAGCCTCTGGCGTCGCCTGGCTGACGCGGGAGCGGTGCCAGCGGGGCTCGGCGCCCGCGACACGCTGCGCCTCGAAGCCGGACTCAACCTGCACGGCCACGACATGGACGAGTCCACGCCGCCCACCGCCGTGGGCCTCGGCTGGACCGTTGCCTGGGGCGAAGACGACGCGCCGGTGCGCCGCTTCATAGGCCGCGACGCCCTAGAACGCCAACGGCGCCCGGACGAGGTGCTGCGCGGAATCGTCCTCGAAGGACGTGGCGTCATGCGCGAAGGCTTTGCGGTAACGACCGAACGCGGCGAGGGCACCGTCACCAGCGGCATCTTCTCGCCAACGCTGGGGTACAGTATCGCGCTGGCCCGCCTCCCTCGCGGTTCCAAGGGGGCCTGTGGCGTGCAGATCCGCTCGCGTGAGGTGCCAGGGCGGATCGTCCGACCACCCTTCCTGCGAAGCAACGAATAGGTAGAACCGTTCCCATGAGCGAAACACCCGAGGAACTCCATTACGCATCGAGCCACGAGTGGGCCAGGCTCGAGGAGGATGGCACGGTGACCGTGGGCATCACCGACCACGCCCAAGACGCTCTCGGCGACATCGTCTATGTCGAGTTGCCAGACGAGGAGCAGCAGGTTGAGGCTGGCGCGGAGGCTGGCGTCGTGGAGTCGGTGAAGGCGGCCTCGGACATCTACGCTCCCGTTACCGGCGTCGTGATTGCCGCCAACGAGGTGCTCGAAGACGCCCCGGAACGGGTGAACGAAGACCCCTACGGCGACGGTTGGTTCTTCCGCATCCAGCCCGACGACCCGGGCGAACTCGAAGACCTCCTCGACGCCGCAGCCTACGACGAGATGTGCAGCGAGGAGGAATGACGGGATCGTCCGATGCCGTTCATCCCACATACCGACCAAGACGTGGCGACGATGCTCGACGCCATTGGTGCGCCCGCGATCGACGATCTCTTTGACGAAATCCCTGCCTCCCTGCGCTGCGGCCCGCTCGACGTGCCACCGGGCGAGAGTGAAATGGAGGTCACCGCGGCGTTGACCCAGCGTGCGCGCCGGGATGAGCCTGGGCCTTGCTTCCTGGGCGCTGGCGCCTACGACCACCACATCCCGGCCGCGGTCTGGGACATTTGTTCGCGTGGGGAATACATGACCGCCTACACGCCGTATCAGGCAGAGGCGAGTCAAGGCACGCTGCAGCTCATCCACGAGTTCCAGACCATGATGGCGGCGCTCACCGGCATGGAGGTAGCAAACGCCTCCGTCTATGACGGCGCTTCGGCACTGGCGGAATCGGTACTCATGGCGGTGCGCGCGAACCGCCGCAGTCGACGGCGTGGTGTCGCGGGCGCCGGACGCGAAACCGCGACCATTCGCGTCGTGGTCGCCGGCGCCGTTCACCCCCACTACGTAGAAACCGCTCGCAACATCGTCCAAGGCCAAGGCATTCGCCTGGAGGCGACGGGCTTCGACGCAAGCGGCACCGTTGACCTCGCGCGCTTCGAGACATTGCTTGCCGAGCCGCCGGCGGCGGTCATCGTCCAGCAGCCGAATTGCCTGGGCTTGCTCGAACCGGTGAATGAGGTCGTGGCCGCCGCGCACGCGGCCGGAGCCCTGGTGATCGCGGTTGCGAATCCCATTTCCTTGGCCCTGCTCGCACCGCCCGGCGACTGGCACGAAAGCGGCGCCGACATCGTCTGCGGCGATGGCCAACCCCTCGGCATTCCGCTGTTTTCGGGCGGCCCTTACTTTGGCTATATCTGCACGCGCCGGGAGTTCGTGCGGCAACTGCCAGGGCGCATCGTCGGCCTCACCGAAGACACCGGCGGTCAGCCCGGCTATGCGCTGACCCTGCAGGCGCGGGAGCAACACATCCGCCGCGGCAAGGCCACTTCCAACATCTGCACGAATCAAGGATTGCTGGTTACGGCCGCCACCGTGTACATGAGCCTGCTCGGAGCCGCGGGCCTCAACGCCATCGCGAGCCGCTGCCATGCGACGACGCGCAAGCTTGTGGAGGCACTCACCAGCATTGACGGCGTGCAACAGCGTTTCACTGGCCCGTTCTTCCACGAGTGCGTGCTCGATGTGGGCCGTGACGCGGAAGGCGTAGCGGAACAAACCGCAGCCGCGGGCATCACCGGCGGCCTCCCGCTCGGTCGCTGGTATCCCGAACTCGCGAACTGCCTGCTCGTGTGTGCGACCGAGAAGCGGAGCGAGGCGGACATCGCTGCCTACCGCGAGGTTCTGTGTCGGATCCTCATCCACGCGGAACGGCCGGCCATTGGCTCGGCATCCGAGGGCAGCAGATGAGCACGTCCATCTTCGACATCGGCGCCCCAGGGCGAGGTGCGGCTGCGCAGCGACCTGCACCGGGTGACGTCAGCGACCTGCCGCCGGAAGCGCTGCGCCGGAAGCCGCCGCGCCTACCGGAGGTGTCGGAACTGCAAACGGTGCGCCATTACACCAACCTGTCGCGGCGCAACTTCTCCATCGACAACCAGTTCTATCCCTTGGGCTCCTGCACCATGAAGTACAACCCGCGCGGCGCGCATCGCATCGCCTCGCTGCCGGGCTTTGCCGGCCGTCATCCCCTTGCGGAACTGGCTGCGAGTCAGGGCTTCCTCGCCTGCCTGCACGAACTCCAAGAGGTGCTCAAAGCGGCGACCGGCATGGCCGCGGTGTCCGCAGCACCAATGGCCGGCGCCCAAGGAGAGTTCGCCGGCATCGCCATGATCCGCGCCTACCACGATGCCCGAGGCGACACGGAGCGTCGCGAGATCATCGTCCCGGACGCGGCCCACGGCACCAATCCCGCGAGCGCCGTGATGTGCGGCTACGTGGCGCGGGAGGTTCCCGTGGGCGCCGATGGCGACGTGGACTTCGAGGCCCTCAAGGCCGCCGTCGGCGAACAAACCGCCGGCATCATGCTCACCAACCCCTCCACCTGCGGCGTGTTCGAGCGCCGTATCGCCGACATCGCCGACGTGGTGCACGACGCCGGCGGCCTGCTCTACTACGACGGCGCCAACCTCAACGCCGTCCTCGGCACAGCCCGCCCGGGGGACATGGGCTTCGACGTATTGCACGTCAACCTGCACAAGACGTTCGCCACGCCACACGGCGGCGGCGGTCCCGGCGCGGGCCCCGTCGGCGCCAACGAACGTCTCGCACCCTACCTGCCCACACCCATGGCGGCGAAGGAAGGCGACACCTATCGCTGGGTGGAACCAGCCGACGCCCCCGATTCCATCGGACGCCTGTCCGCCTTCGCCGGCAACGCCGGAATCCTGCTGCGCGCGCTCGCCTACGCCCGAATGCTGGGCCGGGACGGAATGCGTCGCGTCGGCGAGTTCGCCACCCTGAACGCCAACTACCTCATGGAACGCCTGCGCCAGCAAGGCTTCGAGCTCGCCTACCCGGAACGCCGCGCCAGCCACGAGTTCGTTATCACATTCCGCCAGGAGGCCAAGGAGTTCGGCATCAGCGCCATGGACATCGCCAAGCGCCTGCTCGACCACGGCATCCACGCCCCCACCACCTACTTCCCCCTGCTAGTGCCGGAATGCTTCCTCATCGAACCCACCGAAACCGAAACCAAGGAAGAACTCGACGCTTTCGTCACAGCCCTAACCCAAGTCCTGGGCGAGGTCCGCACCGACCCAGAACGCGTCAAGACCGCCCCCCACAACCTCCCGTCAGCCCGCCTAGACGACGTAAAGGCCGCCCGCGACCTACGCTTGGTGCACGAGCCAGATTAAGGGAGCGCCCCAGTAGCGAGCGCCGCAAAACCCAGGTGCAAAGGAACTTACAGCAGCCGACACATTGGTCTTGACGCGACTGGGGGGAACGCAAAACGTGATTTAACAAAATTGACGGATTTGACAGAAAGGCCATTAAACCTGTTAATCGCCGTTGATCTTGTGTAGATTGCTCGTTCATGGATCGACGGTCCAATCCATATGCGCCAGGTGCGGGCCTCCAACCGCCCGAGCTTGCGGGACGTGGCCCCCTCATCGACGACGCATCCATCGACATGGACCGTGTCCTCGCCGGCCGTCCAGCCAAGGGCCTGATGCTGCTAGGGCTACGCGGCGTCGGCAAAACCGTTCTCTTGAACCGGCTGCGGGCACTTGCCGATGAGAAGGGCTTTTGTTCGATCAGAGTGGAGGCGCCGGAGGGCGGAAACCTGCCGGAACTCCTAACGCCACAACTGCGGCAAACACTCTACGCCCTCGATCTGCGCAAGGCCGCCACGCACAATCTGCATCGTGCCGCCAGCGTCTTCGCAAACTTTGCCAAGGCATTCAAGGTGAAGACAGGCGACTTGGAGTTCAGCGTGGACTTCGCACCCGGCGAAGGCGACACCGGCAACCTAGAGCAGGACCTACCCCACCTTTTGGTAACCACGGCGAGGGCCGCCGCCGAACGGCAGACGGCCGTAGGCCTCTTCATCGACGAAGTGCAATACCTCTCCTCTCAAGAGCTCGCCGCCGTGATCGTTGCCTGCCACGAAGTCGCGCAAGAGAACCTGCCGTTCCTGTTCATCGGCGCCGGCCTGCCACAAGTGGCTGCATTGGCCGGCAAGGCAAAGTCCTATGCCGAGCGCCTCTTCGACTATCCGAATGTCGGCTCGCTGGAACCGGATGACGCACGCTGCGCACTGGTGAAACCGGCACAAGCAGAAGGCGCATCCTACGAACACGGCGCGGTGGAGGAAATCCTCGCCGCCGCCCAGAACTTCCCCTACTTCATCCAGGAGTGGGGCTATCAAGTCTGGAACGCGGCACCATCAAGCCCCATCACCCGCGAAATGGTTCGCGCGGCAACGCCGCAGGTGGTGGAACACCTCGACAGCAGCTTCTTCCGCGTGCGATTCGACCGACTGACGCCTCTCGAGCAGAAATACCTGCGGGCAATGGCGGAACTCGGACCAGGCCCCCGCGCGACCGGCAAAATCGCACAAACCCTAGGCGTCGCAAGCGCGTCCATCGCCACCGTCCGGCAGCGGCTTGTCGCCAAGGGAATGATCTGGAGCCAACGCCACGGCGAGACCTCCTTCACCGCCCCCATGTTCGACGCTTACATGAAGCGCCAGATGCCAGAACTCCTCCAGCACGTCCCGCAACCCCGGGGTCGCTAGCGAGCGCATCACGCCCCTCCCGCAGAATGCCAAGCAACCAAGGGCCCGAAGGTGCAGCC
>VXSY01000048.1 GCA_009837725.1 Gammaproteobacteria bacterium
AGCAGAGCCGCCGCATGACCAACTCGCCGTACACCAGATTTGACAATAGCTCGGATGTACAGGGCTGTCAAGAGAGCAACCATCGCCCGAGCGCGATCGACCTTCCTAGTTTCGTTTGGCGCGCTGCTCTGATAGTAAGCGTTCCAGAAATATAGGTCCATCGCCGAGGAGTGTATCCAATCGACAGACTCTGTAGCCGGCGATCCATGTGACGCCGGACTCGTCGATCAGGCGCTCAACTTGGCCGCCGCAGCACGCGAAAAACAGCCCGTAAAGTTGCCTCGCGTTAACCTTTTCCAACAGCCCTTGTATGACGGTCCACCGAATCCGCTGCTTGCCGGCACCGAGAATCGCTTTGTCGTCGCCATGCGCTCCGACGTAGATGTGGTGGATGTCGGGTTGCCTCGCCAGTCGTGGGATGATCTCTTGGATTGATGCCGCGTTGTTGAACATCTCATAGTGATAGCCGAACGGGTTGTCCATCAGGTTGCCAGCAAGCATCTCGAAGACTCCCCGGACGGAGTCATTGCTTCGCTCCCACCATCGACTCTCAATCACGGCTAGGTCAAGTCTGTCTGCCATCGGCCATCCTCCGTAGCACTTGGGCTGGTGTTGGCGATGTTCGCATAGCGGAGCGAACGCTGTCGAACAAGCGATGTTGCCGCGGGGGCGATCCTGTGCTGGAAGCACGCCGATACGCGATACGCGGCTCAGCGACCGGCAGGGGCGATGCGCGGGTGTCCCCACTTGACCGATCGGGCGCCGTGTGGCTATCTCTCTCGGCGACCAAATCAAGCTATAGGAACGATGATCACATGAAAGCGAATCCGCAACATCCACAAAGGCTCTTCGGACATCCCGTCCACTACGAGATTCCCGCGTTCCAGCGCCGCTACGTCTGGAAGCAGGAGGATCAATGGGAGCCCCTGTGGGAGGACGTGGAGGCGTTGGCGCGGTCGATCATGGACGAAGGGACGGCTGAGCCCCATTTCATGGGTGCAGTGGTGCTTCAGCAGACGGACTTCGCGACGGCTACGATTGAGCGCCGAGTTGTGGTCGATGGGCAGCAGCGCTTGACGACGCTCCAACTCCTAATGGATGCCATCCAAGAGGTGCTTGAAGACGGGGACCACTCGACTCCTTCGAGGCGTCTGTCACGGCTGGTCGTCAACGAGGAGGAGTACCGCGACGGGAATCCGGATCGGGCATTCAAGGTATGGCCGACAACAGTGGACAGGGACGCCTATCGGCACGCGATGAGCAACGAGCTGACGGCGACAGGCTATGCGGCATCGCGCATCGTGCAGGCACACGAGTACTTCCGGGGGCAGGCTGAGCAATGGCTTGACCAGTTCGCTCGAGGTACGGGAGAACGCGAGCAAGCGGCAGACGCGTTGGAAGAGGCGGTGAGCCGAAGCTTGGAGATTGTAGTCATCGACCTCGGAGAGTCCGACGATCCACACGTCATCTTTGAGACGTTAAATGCACGGGGAACGCCCCTCCTGCAGTCCGACATGGTCAAGAACAAGCTGCTGCATGAGGTAGGAGTCGTCCGTGCGGAAGCGGGGGAGGCGACCGTCGAGGAGCAAGAGATCTGGCCGTTCGACCAAGACGAGTGGTGGGCGGTGGAAGTCGGTAGGGGGCTTCAACGGCGACCGCGGATCGATGTCTATCTGAACCACTGGCTGACGCTTCGGAACCGGGAGGAGATGAAGCCCTATGACGAGTTTCGGGCGTTCGATAGATACGCCGACGCCCAACGTGCAGCAGGCGAGACCATACGAGGTCTCGCCCGTGACTTGGGCGACGTGGGCACTATTTTCAGGGACGTGGAGGACGTCCGTGTCCCGAACATCGCGAAGTTCTTGGAGCGACGCAATGTCATGAACGTTGGCGTCGTGACTCCCTTGCTCCTTTGGCTCTTGGATTCGGACTTGCCGCCTGCGCGTCTCTCGCGGTGCCTTACAGCACTTGAGAGTTTCCTAGTTCGTCGGGTGGTATGCGGCTATAGCGCGAGGAGTTACGGCGACCTCTTCGTCGGTCTAATTCGGAACTTGTCGGACACCGAGACCCAAAACGCCGACGAAGTTGTCGTCTCCTATCTTGGAGGACAGACTGCACAGAGCGGCCTTTGGCCTGGCGACGAAGAGATGCGCCAGAGATTTGTCACCGCGCCGCTCTATTGGTACCTGACGCGTGGACGTCTGCGTATGGTGCTGGAGGGCGTTGAGGAGGCATTACGGACGAACAAGGCGGAGACCGGGGAAGTACCTCGGAACCTGCAAATCGAGCACGTCATGCCACAAACATGGCATCCCCACTGGCCACTTCCGAATGACTTGTCCGACGATCCAGAGGCGATCAGCGCTCGTGATCGCATAGTCCACACGATCGGAAACCTGACGCTGGTCAACGATCGCTTGAACCCAGCGTTGTCCAATGCGCCCTGGGACACGAAGAGGGAATCCTTGGCTAACCACAGCATCCTCTTTCTCAACAAGCATCTGGTGAACAAGAGTCCGAACGTTTGGGACGAAACGGCGATAGAAGAGCGTGCGAACTGGCTCCACAAGCGTGTGGTGACGGTCTGGCCCAACGCCGACAACGTCCCGTTTGGATGATCTCTGGGCGCTTCAGGAAGTTAGCCGCCGCGTTTTGGAATGGTCAGCTGAGGCGGTTGCGCGATGGTCGGCCCCCCGATGGCGGCAAACCGGGAACCGGCCGGCTCCCGGTACGCCGGCTGATGCGTCGCATTGGCCGGCATGCGCAGCGTGACCGCCCGCGGGTCGTCCACTGCCAGATAGCGCCGCACGCAGGCCTTTTCTGACAGGAAGGAACTCATCGGATCAAGGGCCTGGAAAGGGTCGCCGCCACGAAGGGTGGGCGAGCGACACAGTGCACCACGGTAGTAATGCTAGATTCGTGGGCCGGTGGATCGCGGAGAGGCGGAATGCCCAACGGGGGTGCGATATGGTTAGACGAGACGGCAGCACGGTTGCGGCGCGAGCTGGACGATGGTGCTGCCCCTCGCCCTGAAGAGTTGACCATCCGCGAGTTACTCGGACATTTCGGATATGAGCGCCGCGGGCCAGTGATTGTGCGGATTGTCCGCTCGGAACTGGACGCCCGTGGCCTTAGCATCTCGGCGAACTTCGAGGGCGGATGGCTGCACTGGACGGTTTCGATTACGCTCGACGAAGCGGATGTCGATCGGGCCGATGCCAAATCCGTAACCGATCCAACACCCAGAGTGGAGAGCTTGACCGCGGCACATCATGCCCCGGTCGCTGTTAAGCCGGACCATCCTTTGCCCAGAGCGACGACGCTCATGCGCATGTGGGACTACTCGCAGCTTCCAGTTTGGACCGGTCCCAGGGACGTCAAGGGTGTCGTGAGCTGGAAGTCGATCGGTCGCGCGCTCGCAGACGGGGCATACCCCACTACGGTGCGGGAGTGCATGGAGGAGCCCCGCCTCATCGAGGCCGATGCGCCGCTAGCCGAGGCCGTAAGGGCAGTCTACGAACACGACCACGTGTTGGTTCGCGCCCGTGATAGGACGATCATAGGGATCGTGACGGCTGCGGACCTAGCCCTCCAGTTCAAGGAACGGGCGTTGCCGTTCATGTTGATTGGAGAGATCGAAGCACACCTGCGGAACCTCGTTCGGGGCAAGTTCACAGTGGAGGAACTCAACGAAGCCAACGATGGCGACGACGAAGTTCGTGGCCCCGAAGGCCTGACTTGGGGAGGGTTCGTCCGGCTGTTACAAAAACCTGACAACTGGAAGAGCCTGGGCCTTGCAGTAGACAATCGTGTCTTCGTGGAGCGACTCGATGCCATTCGTGAAATCCGCAACGACATCATGCACTTTTCGCCGGATCCTTTCGGGGCCAGGGAACTCGACGAACTCGACTGTTTGGTCCGGTTCTTCCGCACGCTGAAGCCAAACTCGTCACCTTCGAGGCAGTGAGCGCCAAGTGAATGGGCGAGCGACACGCCAAGAGCACCTCGAAACCCCGCTTCCGGCGGAACATTGAGCGCGGGATTGGTAGTCGATCAGCAACTAGCCGCGCGCAATCGTCGTAGGCCGACTGGCGGACGGTATAGATCTGGACGCCTTAGGTGCCCGGTTCGGGTCCGGGGATTCGACTCCGGAGTTCGCTACGAAGCTGCCTCTTGACCGACCAGCCGCCGCTTTCTTCCGGAGCGGAGACTGGCTCGCGCAACGAGTAAGACAGTGCTTGGAACGAGGTCAAGTGGGACGGGCGCGAAAACTGGATTACCCTCGGACTACGACGAGCTGCGCGACCGAGGCATTGGAGGCGAACTGAGGCGCGCCCTCGCTAGAAGCTGGGGACGGCTTGGGCTGAGGCAAGAAGCGTTGTCCGAAGGCGACGATTCTTGTCGCGTTAACGACTTGATCCCGCCCCAGGGCGCCCCGTCACAAAGAGCCCCGCCACAATCAGCGCCAGCGCCATCGGCGCACTGAAGTGCAGCTCCTCTCCCAGAACCGAAGCGATCAGCACCAGCGAAAGAAAAGGCGACAGGAAGATCAGTTGCGAGATGGCGCCCACGTGCCTCGTGAGCGACAGCGCCCGCTGCCAAAGCAAGAAAGTGATGCCCATTTCCACCAAGCCCACCCACACGCCGAAGGCGAGATTGGTGGGCGTGAGTTGGGGCAAGCCGGTTGTGGCGGCACAGACGATAGCCACCGCCGGCGTCGCCACCGCAAACCCGGCAAGCATTCCCTGCACGGGATGCGCGGACACCCGTACCGTCGCCAACCAATAGCCGGCCCAAAGCACCGTACTTGCGAGCGCCAGGAGAACGCCGGTGAGGTCGAATGCGAGCCCGCCAAACTCACCCCTCGTCAGGAGCAGCGTTACGCCGCCATAGGCGATGGCGATGCCGAGCCAGCCACGCCACCGCAGCCGCTGCCCCAGGATCGGCCAGGCGAGCAGGGCCACGACGATGGCCCAGGTGTAGTTGAGCGGCTGCGCCACTTGCGCCGGCAAGCGGTCGTATGCCTCGAACAGGATCAAGTAGTAGGCGAGGGGATTGACGAGCCCCAGCGCCGCAACGCGCCACCGAACCGCACTCGACAGCGGCGCAATGCCACGCCAAAGCACCAGCCGCACAGCGGCGAAGAAGACAAGCGAGACGACGCAGGCGAGGAACAGAAGTTGCACCGGCGCCATCTCGGCCAGGCCAAGCTTGAAGGCCGTGGCAACGGTGGACCAAAGCGCCACGCTCGCGAGCGCAGCGCTCAGCGCACGCGACTCCCTGCCCCAAGCCATGCCGCGAAGGTACACGATGGTGCCCCGTCCTTGTCCGTCGTTGATCGCGTCAGGGGCCTCTTCGGGAGGAGGCCCAGCACCGGAAGACGGGGCGCGTCGAGGATCGGCTCGGGGCCAACAGCGGCCGGCCGTTCGAGCGGGTGTACACGGCGGCGGACATCCGCCTGGTGGCGCAGGCCGACGAGATCGGCGGCCAGCTCTGCGGGCCCGCGGCATACGAGGTGCTGCGGCGCCAGTACGAGGTGTTCGGCGACGCCCGCTTCAGGCGCCTGTCGCGGCTGTCGGTGTCGCACCTGTACAACCTGCGGCGGTCGAAGACCTACCGGGCGCGGCGGACGACCTTCGAGCACACGAGGCCGACCGCGGCGCGGATCGGCGAGCGGCGGCGGCCTGATCCGGCCGGCCCGGGACACGTCCGCGTGGACACGGTGAATCAGGGCGACCGCAACGGCGCCAAGGGCGTGTACCACGTGAACCTGGTCGACGAGGTCACCCAGTTCGAGCACATCGGCGCGGTGGCCGCCATTTCCGAGGCGTTCCTGGTGCCGGTGCTGGAGGAGATGCTGCTCGCGCTGCCGTTTCGCGGTGCTGGGTTTCCATGCCGACAACGGCTCCGAGTACGTCAACCACCAGGTTGCCGCGATGCTCAACAAGCTGCACGTTCCCAACTTCACGAAGTCGCGGGCGCGACGCTCGAACGACAATGCCCTCGTCGAGGGCAAGAACGCCAGCGTCGTGCGGAAGTGGTTCGGCCACGACCACCCAGACACGTACCCCTTGTGGTGGTCGCGGATCAACACGTCCCAGTCGTCGCGGCTGCGCCGGAAGCCGCGCGTGACGTGCCTGCGACCGTTCTCCACCCTGACGCGGCTCTCCGTGCGCCCGAACGCGTACGCGCCGGCATAGACCGGGTTGGTCAGCAGCCTATGCACCGCGGAGATGCCGGGGGGACAAGGCAACGGTCGGGGGCCATGCCTACGAGATTGCCGCGTGAGGCAGTCTCCGGAACGGTTGGTTACGGCGGCTGCCGACGTGTCTCAGCGCGATGCGGGCACCACGAGTGGACGCGCTGGCGCCACTGCCTGCATCCGCTCGGCTGCACAGAACGGGTCAGGCTGAGGCCGCCTCCGGCCATCGCCCTTAGGTCTTGGCGCTACGGGTCGCTTTACGTGGCGACGAAAGCGAGCGTGCTGCAAAGTGGAGGTCGTGGAAAGCGCCGGGCCAGCACTGTGTTGCTGTTCATGGGTGGCGTCCGTCCGCTTCGTCGGTTCCGCGTGCCGGTGGGCAGGCCCTTGCGGCGCAAACGTGGAGGCATGAAAGCGGCTACGGACGGAGCGGCTACGGACGGAAAGGGTGGGCTGGAGCAAGCCAGACGACCAGCGACCCGCCCCAAACCATCGATTGGGTTCTTCCGTCGGATTGCATGGGCGTGGAGGGTGAAGGCATGCTGTCCCTTGGCGTTGCAGGGCGCGTTGTCAAGAACTGCGCACCGCCCTGCGTCATGAGTGATGAGTGCTTCTTTTGCGACGAAAACATGGGGAGGGGAATGGCAGGCGAGTCGACATCGGTCGTCAGACCAGTCAGTCAGGTGACTTTCGACCTGGACGGGGAGGGGGGGTTCGCGGCCGCGCGCCGTCAGGTCCTGCATTGGATGCGTCGTCGGGTAGGCCGCAGGTTGCCGCGAGAGGCGTGGGCGGGCAAAGGGTTCGCCTTGGATGACGTAGGGGCGCAGCCAGCGGAGGCAGTGTCGGTACAGACGGACGGTCTTCGCTTGTGGGCGGCGCGGTTGGACGACGCGGACAAGCAAGTGCCTCAGAGGGTGTGGACGACGGAAGTGGCGTTGGCGGAAGGGGCTGGCGTTGGGAAGTTCGGCTGCCGGCTGCTTTGCACCAGTCATGGCGACGACCCGGTGTTCGATCGTTCTGTTCCGGGACTCGTTCGACAGGTGGTGGAGGAAGTCGACGTTCGCCTGTCGGGTCATCGAATTGGGATCGACCCTATCGACGTCCAGAATGCAGATGACGTCGACGCGCTGCTTGGCCTAGTGACGAACCGGAACCGTGAGGCGGACGTGGTGGTGTTTTCCGTCCCGGATGCCCCCGTGGACGCCGGCCGGATCTGGCAGTTCGCACGAGCTGTCGCGACTGCGGCACTGGGTGCCGTGCATGTCGCTGTGCTGGGTCCCTCTGCGAGCCGCGAGTTGTCCAGTCAGGTGGGACGGGAGTTCTCTGTCTTTGGCGGGTCGGTGCGGACGTACCGGCGTGGTTTCGACCCGGAGGACGACCCGTACCTGCACCCGTTGGCGCTTGCGGAAACGGTCTATGGCTTGGAAGAGGGGAACGGGCGGCCATTCCACGACGTCCTTGTGGACCAGTCACTGCGGAGGTCCGTCGCAAGGCAGGATGCGCAACAAAGCCTGCCGCGGTTTCGCTGGATCCGCCGGATTGCCGAGGAGGAAAGGAGGAGGAGTGAGCGTGAGGCCGCGCGGGACGACAGCGAGCTGCTTGAACTCGCCATTGAGGAAAACGACGACCTGAAGAGGCAGATGAAGCGTAGCGACAGTGAGTGGGGAGGCCTGCTGGAGGCTTCCGAGTCGGAAAGGGACGTCGCAGAGGAGGAGAACGTCAAGCTCAAGGCGCAGAACTCGTACCTGAGAGAGCGCGTAGCGATTCTGGAGAGCCAGCGACTGGGAGGTGCGGAACGCAATGCGGACGACGAGTTGCCCGCAACGCTCGATGAGCTGGGGGACTGGTCGCGGAAGCACCTGGCTGGCTCGGTCGAGGTGGTTGGCCGGGCTGTTCAGCGAGCAAAGAAGTCCGTGTTCAGCGACCCCGAGCTCGTCTACAGGGCCCTTCTCATGCTGAGGGACGGGTATGTGCCGATGAAGCGGGGAGAGCCGAACGCAACGCGAGGGCGCTTCGACGCCGCCTGCCAGGAACTGCAGGTTGAGGAAAGTGCTTCCATTTCCGAGAACCGTGCGGGGGAGGAGGGGGACGAGTACTACGTCCTTTATGAGGGTCGGCGGAGGCTCATGGACCGGCACCTGAAGAAGGGGAATGCGCGAGAGGAACGCTACTGTCTGCGCATCTACTTCTTCTGGGATAGCGTGCGGAAACAGGTAGTGGTCGGATCGCTGCCGGGACATCTCGATACGCGAAACACCTGAGCGCGTTGCCAGGACTCGAACGGACGCAAGTGACGGCGACCGCACGCGAGCGTTTCGACCAGCGGGCCTGTTGGGCCGATGGCTCACGCCGGTGCCTAATGGCCGACACAGGAACTGTCGCCCGGCAGGCCAGGGGGACGCATGTATGCTGGGCGGGCGTTTTCCGACGGCCCTTCCCTCCGGCCTGGCAGGCCGAGCCGGCGGAAACAGCATGGTGGGTGCCGAGCGCGGGAACGTTGTTCTGCGGCGTCTGCGGGACGGGATTTCTTGCGTGTCGGCCAAGGTCCCTGCGTCGAGACCCGTGAGCGCTGGCTCGAAGCCGACTCCTACCCGAACGTGGACCATGTCGAGGATCTGAGGAAGGACTCCGGAAGGCCACATGGTCGTCGGCAGACCGGCGTCCCGGGACCTGACAGTGGTCCGTTAGGCCACTGCCCCAGACTACGCAACTTGGTTCACCAACCTCGCCACGCCACTCATACGGTCAACGGGTGACCGATCTGCGTCTCTGCCCATGCGTGGACCCAGGATGCACGGATGACGAATCCTCTTGCGCCGTCGTCGCCGAAGAACATCGCCGCCCACAGGTTGGCGGGATCGTCGGTCGAGACCCAGGCGCCGGAGTCGCCCGGCCTGGGGAGACTTGCGGAAGCGGGCCGCCAGATGGTGGGGGCTGGCAGGAGTTCGATTGCATCCCGGAACAGATAGTTGGTTCCGGCGGACAAGAAGTTGTAGCTGATGGCCAATGCACCCAGTTCGAAGCGGCTCTGGGTCTTGGCGCCGTTCATTCGGACAGATTGACCGACGGACAGACCGGCCGCGATGCCTCCGACTGCCAATGGAGAAGGCGGGGAATCCAGGTCGATCAGGGCACAGTCGAGCATGTTGACGACCGGGCCGTTGCCTGGGCTCGGATTGGGGTAGGGGTGCTGCAGCGGGTCGGTCGACGCGCCTGCTGGCAGCTGTACGAGCGTCGAGTCGGCAACGCAGGTCCCGAGATGCCCGGATTGGCCGTTGGTGACGCTGTCGTTGGACCGGGCGACGTGGGCGCAGGTGACTCCGTGCATGTCTGAGGCATTGGGTCCTTGCAAGACGCCTCCGAGCGTTCCTCCGGCTGTACCGAAGATCTCGTCCCCAGGGGAGAGGGAGAGCGTGGCCGGTGGGCGCTCTTCCAGGTAGACGAGGGCCGACGACTCGCCGGCGATGCGCCAGAGCTCGCGCACCTGTCCGTCGTGGTCGTCAGATTCATCGTCGCCGACCCTTGGGGAGTGCATCGAGCGGCAGACGATGGTGAGCAGGACGGGGTCCGGCGTGGTCTTCCACGGGTCGCGCTCACTGATCGAGATCCAGTCCGGTATGCGTCGGTTCAGGTCTCGACGTCTATAGCCTCTGACTGGGGCCAGCGGACGGAGGTGTTCCATCGGGTAGTACGGCCAAGCGTATGGTCCCATGGGGTGCCTGCTCAACCGGCCGGACTGGTTCCGCGCCTCGGGGTATTCGTCAAGGTCGTACAGCATTGCCCACAAGGGATGGACCGTGACGGTAAATCCCTGGACGATGGAATGCGCGGAGGCAACCGAACACACACGCTGAAGCTCCTCCGAGCTGTCGAAGCGGTCACGCAAGTCGTCGTAGGAGGGCACTCGGCTTAGCTTCCTCTCGAATGGACGGTCAACCTGAACATCCCTGCGCCGTAGGTGAAGAGTGCGACCGCGAGACCGCCAAGGAGCGGGTCATACAGACCGTGGGCCACGAAGGCCGATCCCCCAACGGCATACGCCCAGCATGCAAAGGCGAAACTGGAGATTGCGGCATGCGCTTTCCACGGCTGGCCGGCGGACCGATGCATGCGCAGGTAGGCCGGTGTCCCGAGCAGGGCGACGATGAAGACGACCCAGCTCCAAACGAGCGCGGCATCCCGGGGTCCGGCGGCGGCGGCCGCCGCCTGCCCCGCGGACAGTTCAAGCCGGCTGGAGACGATCCGGTCGGCAAGGAGATAGAAGGCGACGCTCTCGGCGGGGATGTACTTGATCAACCGTCCGGCGTAGCCGTCGGGGGGCGATTCGGTCGCTGCGCGGAGAACGCCGGCATTTCGTGGCGGAGCTGGGACGACGAGGCGGCTCATTTGCAGTACTCAATGGACTCGGGCGGCAGAGTGCGACTGTCGGAGGGGCTGGGCAGGACGGGGAACTGCAGTGAGTCGGGACCGCGTCCCCGGCAG
>VXSY01000122.1 GCA_009837725.1 Gammaproteobacteria bacterium
CTGGCCTTCGTGCTCGCATGCGCTCGCAGCTACGGCTAGGAGCCAGCGCCGTTTCTACGGCGCAGGCTCCTAGCATGGACCTCGCGACTTGGGAGAGAGGCTTGACAGAACCTTGCGTTTTATCGAAACGTACTCTGTCGAAGAGAGCGGTGGCCTGACGGTATGGATGTCACGAACGACGGTAACGAGGGGGCGGCGCACGTGTCGCCGCCGCTTCCAGCGCGTACCCAGCGCGGCCCGGACGACGATCTGGTGGATCGGGCCGGCGAGTTCCTTGCTGGCGGTGACGCGGACGGTTTCATGGACGTCTTCAACCGGCTCCAGGGCAGCCCGGCGACGCCCCTGGGCGAGGTCTCCGAAGAGTTGGCGCCGCGCATTCGCGATTTCGGTCTCAAGCGCAACTGCCGCGAGCTCTGGGAGCAGGGCTACACCGTGGTCGAGGACGTCGCGCCGCCGGAGTACTGGCGCGATCTGCGGGCGACCATCCTCGAGGCCGCTTCCGCCGACCCCGGAGCGAGAGCTGGATCCATGGGCTCCACGTTGATGCCGAGGTATCCGGTGGTTGCCGAGGCGACGATCAACCCGAAAATGATGGCGCTCGCGGAGTTCTCGGTGGGTGCCGGGTTCATCCTCAGCAACGTTGCCTCGTCCATCCGTAGAAAGGGGGACCGGTGTATCGGGCTGCACTGCGACCAGGTCTGGCACCCCGTGCCGTTTCCCGAGCACAACCTCTTCCTGACGGCGTGCTGGGCCTGCGACGACTTCACGCCCGAGGCCGGCCCGACCATAGTTGCCCCCGGCAGCCGCGCACGGCGTCGGCCGCCGAACTTGGGCGAGATCGGCAGGGCGGCGACCGTGCCGATCGAGTGCAAGGCCGGGTCGATCGCCGTGTGGGACGGTCGGATCTGGCACGACAACGCCCCCCGGACGATCGACGGCGAGCGCGCCGTTCTGCACGTGTCCTACACACGGCTGATGATGCGCCAGATGGAGGTCTATCCCCAGTCGGTCCAGGATCGCCTCGTCGAACGGTACGGGGAGCCGATGGCCCAGCTCATGGGTCGCTACGACTTCCTCGCGAAGCCCGAGGGCAAGGCCTACGTGGACGGCTTCATGCGCGCGGTCGCCTACTCGCGCCGGTAGGGCTCGCAGACGCCGAGTGCCCACGGGCCATCGGTTAGACTTCGACCGACGCGGAACGTAAGGCAAGACGCATTCGCTTGGCTGAGAGCCGGCTCATGCGAGCAATCGACCGGTTGCTCGTGGTGGACCCTGCGATTTGCCGTTGGGAGGTGCTTCCTTGTGAGAACTGTCGAGGGGCAGGAGGAATGATGCGGGTTGCCGGAGCCTTGCTCGGATGCGCCGTCGCGTTCGCGGCCGTCGCGGAAGGGCCCGAGGAGCTGGTCGATCCGGTTCCCGAGACCATTGCCAAGGGTGACATCGTCGTCGGCGTGGTGCCGTTCGTGCGTGCGCCGCAGTCGTTTGACCCAGTGAAACCGCTTGGCACCAACGACGCGTGGGCGCGGCTGCAGAGTCTCGCTGCGATTCCGGATGGTTCGGGGCGGCTGGTGTTCAGCGACTTGCGTGGGCTGCTGTACGTTACTGACGCAAGTGGCGCGGAGCCTCAGGTTTACCTGGACTTGCGGCGAGAGGGCCTGGCACTGCACAACCACGACTTCCCCAACGAGGCTGGCCTGCTCGGATTCGCATTCCATCCAGACTTCGCGGAGCGTGGCAAGCCCGGCCACGGCAAGTTCTACACCGCCTACAGTGCAGCGCCAGAGACCCTCGCCGAGGTCATATCCGGCAGCAATCAGCAGAGCGTGATTCGCGAGTGGACCATCGCCGACCCCGGAGCCACCGCCTTCGTCGGCACCGCGCGCGAAGTGTTCCGGGTGAGTCAGTTCGCCCCCACCCACAACATCGGCACCATCGCCTTCAACCCCGCAGCCGGTCCCGGGTCCGACGACTATGGGCTGCTCTACGTCTGTCTCGGCGATGGCGGCGGCGCCAACGATCCGCAGAAGAACGGCCAGAATCCCGATACGCTGCTGAGCGCCATCCTGCGCATCGACCCCATGGGCGATGCCAAGGGCGAGTACGGCATTCCCGAGGACAATCCGTTCGCGGACGGCGAGGGCGGGGCACCGGAGGTGTGGGCTTGGGGCCTGCGCCATGCGCAGCAGTTCTCATGGGACATTGACGGGCGAATGTTCATCAACGACATCGGCCAGGATCAGGTGGAAGAAGTGAACCTCGGCGTTGCCGGCGGCAACTACGGCTGGCCAGTTCGCGAAGGCACGTTCGCCACAGCCCAAGGCAGCGCGGGCACGCGGCTGGGTTCGGTGTACGCGCGCCCGGACGAGGAGCCGGGGCGATTCGTCTATCCCGTGGCGCAGTACGATCACGGCGAGGGCTTCGCCATCGGCAGCGGCTTCGTCTATCGCGGCGAGGGCATCCCGGAACTGCGCGGGCGCTATATCTTCGGCGACATTACGCTCGGGCGCATCTTTCACATTGACGCAGACGACCTGACGCCCGGAGAGCCGGCAACCATCAGCGAACTGCGCCTGATGGTGGACGGCGAGGAGCGGGAACTGATCGACCTCGCCGGCTACACCAACACCTATCATGCCGACATCCCGCGCGTGGACTTGCGCATGGGCATGGATGCCGAGGGCGAGATCTACCTCCTAACCAAGGGCGACGGCTGGATCCGCAAGCTCGTCGCCGCCAACTGAAGCCACGACCGAACCACCAAGGAGACAATCCAAAATGCGCATTTCGACGACTCTAGCCGGGGTGGCGAGCCTCTTGGCCCTCAACTCCATTGGCGCCGAGGCCGACGCGGAGTACCGCCAGCACGCGATGCAGGCTGTCGGCGGCCACATGCAGGCCATCGTCAAGATCATCCGCGGCGAGGTGCCCCACGCCGACCATTTGCCCATGCACGGCAACGCGATGGCAGACCTCGCAGCGGCTTCGGGTTCCTTCTTCCCGGAGGGGTCGGAGGGCGGCGATGCACTGCCCGCCATCTGGGAAGACCCGGAGGACTTTGCCGAGAAAATCGAGGCGTTCCGCGCCGCCGCCCAAGAGTTCAAGGAAGCCGCCGCCGGAGGCGACCGGGCGCAGGCCGGCGCGGCGCTGCAGGGCCTTGGCGGCGCCTGCAAGGGCTGCCACGACGACTACCGGCAGGAGTAGCCCGCCGAGGCCGACGCATTCGTCGGCGTGGTGGATCAGTCGGGTAGGGCGACCACAACCGCGGCGGCGGCCAGCAGGGTGGCCGCCCCGCGCCAGGCGTAGTGCGGGGTTGGGGGCACGTCGACGGCCTTTGTGCCGGTGAACATCGATAGGGGGGTTGGGTCTCGCATGGCGCCATAGACGATGTGCGCCGCTACATGCGTGGAGACCAACGCCACGATCAGCCAGTGGGCGCGGTTGTGGATGAAGGTGGCGTTGCGGGCGAACTCGAGGGAGACCCACTGCCGTAGGGGGCCTTCGGTGAAGATCTCGTCAGTGGCGAAGAGGCCCGTGCCCACCTGCAAGGTCACGATTGCGAGCAGCAACCCAACCAGGGCGATGCCCGGTGCGGTGTGCGGCGCGGGCGGGTTCGTGCCGCGGAAGTGGTTCAGGATGGCGCGCGGGGAGGTGCGGTAGTTCGCGAGCCTTGCGTAGAGGCCTCCCCAGATGGCCCAGCCGATGCGGAACGCCAGAAGGCCCAAGGCGAGGGTGCCGGAGCGGACGTGCCACTCCAATAGGCCAATGTCGCCGATGAGTCCGGTGGTAAGCGAGAAGACCACCACGGTCGCGAAGGCCCAGTGCCAGATGCGCAAGGGCCAATCCCAGATCAGCGACTTGGTCGTATCGGCGTCGTCGCCTGCGGCTGGCATGGTGACGAACGAATGAAGAGAACGGCGTGTGCGGTTCGCCTTCGGGTCAGCCGGCCGCTGCCTGTGCCCGACTCACATCTTCCAGCCGGTAGATGCGCCGCACGTTGTCGCCGAGCACCTTGGCCCTCGCCGGGGGCGTCAGACGATTGGCGAAGGCGGTGAGATCATCCACCCAGGTGTGCGGATGGTCCGGGTGCGGGTAGTCCGTGGCCCACATGAAGTTGTCGGCGCCCACGTGATCGATGATGAACGGGGCGGCGGTCTCGTCCGGGTCGCCGGAGATGAAGCACTGGCGACGGAAATACTCGGTGAAGGTGGGACGCTTGCCGGCAACGTTGACCGAGCGCGCGTGGGCGTCCAAGCGGTCGAGCATGGCGCCGATCCAGCCGGAGCCGGCTTCGAGCACGCCCAAGCGAAGTTCGGGGAAGCGATCCAGCGTGCCGAGGGCCATGAACGAGATGAGCGCCTGCTGGACGATGGAGCGCAGCCAGATCATCGCGGCCGCGCCCATGCCTTCCGTGGGCCAATCGAAGATGCCGGCCGCCGCTGCGTGCGGATGGAAGGTGGGGTGAATCGCGAGCGGCACGTCGAGTTCCACGCATTTGGCGAATAGCACGTCGTGGTCCGAATGGCCGTGAATCACCCGGTTGTGGTTGAACGGGTTGATCCAGCCGCCCTTGCAGCCATCCTTTACGGCGCGTTCGAGTTCGGCGGCAGAGCCTTCCGGGTCCAACAGCGTCAGCATGGCGATGGGCACGAGGCGCCCGCCGCTGCCGCGACAGAAGTCGGCAATCCAGCGGTTGTAGGCGCGGGCGTAGGCGAGCGTGATCTCGGGGTCTGTCTCCTCCACCTCCCACAGCAGGCAAATGGTGGGGTAGAGGAGTGAACAGGCGAGGTTTTCCTGGTCCATGAGGCTCAGGCGGTCGCTCGCATCGCACGCGCCGAGGGGCATGCTGTCGGCGTAGCGGCGGTCGGGGCTGGGCTTGAGGTTTTCGGCCCCCATCGCGCCCATGATGCCGAGGGAACCCTTGCGCGTGCGCTCGGACGGCTTGCCGTTGATTTCGAGGTATTCGAGCCCGTCGTCATCGACGCGAATGCGCAAGGCGCGGTCCAGATACTTCGCTTCGAGGTAGTTCTCCCACAGGTCCGGCGGCTCCAACACATGGCCGTCGGCATCGATGGTGCCATCGTATGGGAACCGCTTGATTTCGTAGGCCATCGTCTCCCTCCCACAAGAGCCTTGACCGATCATGCGAGCAACGGGCACGCACGGCAAGTGTTTAGTAGGCGAAAATGGCACCGCTACGGGGCGTGTCAAGGAGCCTTGCGCCGTGGATTCATTGGTTCGAGACCTGCGCCTCGCCGTTGTTCAGGCATTGCGTGATGCTGCGGACCCGGAGCGAGCGCGCGGGCAGCAGGCGTACATGAAGTCCGAGATGCCGTTTCACGGTGTCACGGTGCCGGTTGTGCGCAAGCTCGTTGCCGAAACCGTGCGGTCGCGGCCGTTGCCGGGTGCGGCCGCGTGGGAGCAGGCGATTCTTGCGCTTTGGCGGTCGGCGGAGCGGCGCGAGGAGCGCTATGCCGCCGTGGAACTGTTGAACCACAGCCGCCATCGGTGCTGGCTGGAGCCGGCTCGGATGGCGATGATCGAGGAAATGGTTGTCACGGGTGCGTGGTGGGACTACGTGGACGCCATCGCCAGCGTCGCCGTCGGGCAGATGCTGAACCGCCATCCGACGGAAGTCGCGGTGCTGCTGCGGCGCTGGGCGGACGACGTGGACATCTGGAAGCGACGCACGGCGATTCTCTCGCAGCTAAAGCGTGGCAAGTCCACAGACGAGGCGCTGCTGTTTGCGTTCATCGAGCCCTCGATCGACGAGCGCGAGTTCTTCCTGCGCAAGGCCATCGGCTGGGCGCTGCGGCAATACTCCCGCGTCAACCCCGATGCCGTAACGGCCTATGTCGAACGTCACGCAAGTCGGCTCTCGGCGCTGTCGAAGCGAGAGGCGCTAAAGGCGCTCTTGAAGTCGGGTGCGGTGGCGGAGATTCCGTGAACGCGCAGGCCTTTCCGAGTCGGATTGGCAGGACGGGGACTCCGTTTTCTACCGCTTGAGACTCGTAACGGGGCTTACGGCAGCTTGGCATCCTCGTTGATGGGGATGAAGAGGCAGGAGCGCGGCTGGCCCTCAACGGCTCGGCTCTTGTGGCCGTGGCCCGTGGTGTCTTCGGCCAGGAGGATGTCGCCGGATTCGAGGCGTCTGGTTTCGCCGCTGCCCACCGTGATGTCCACCGAGCCGCGCAGGTTGACGACGAATTGCCGCCTCGGAGCGGTGTGGAAGTCGAGGTCGTAGTCGCCGTCCACCTCGCGGAACATCACGCCCGGGCCTTCGATGAGCGAGGAGAGTCGGCCGATGCCGCCCTCGGACGCCACCTTGATGTCCACGTCTTCGAAATGCGACTCGCCGTCGTCCCCTGTGTACACCCGCACCACGCGCATTTGCCTTCCCCCTTGCCGGTTTGCGTTCCCAATGCCTCGATTCAGCCCCGTGCCCGCACTGCGGCGTCGCGTTCCAGGCAACGGCCCAACCATTCGTCCACGTTGCCGTGGCCCGAAAGGTCGATGCGCGCCATGCGACTCCAGCTCAGAACGCTGGCGACGTTGAGATCCGCCACCGTGAAGTCTTGGTTCACAAGATAGTCGCGGTCCGCAAGGTGGCCATTGAGCACCCGCAACGGACGCTGGAGAGTCTCGATGCCGGCGGCCACGGCATCCGGGTCCTTCTCGAAACCCATGATTCCATGCTGGCGCTTGAGCACATCGAGCAACGTGCCCTCCACGGCAGTCATCACCCAGAAGCACCAGCGCAGGGTCTGCGCCTGCTCGTCAGCCGAAGACGGCATCAGCTTGCCGTGCTTGCGGGCGAGATAGAGGTTGATTGCCATCGACTCGGTGAGGATGAGGCCGTCGTCGTCGATGGCCGGCACCTGCGCCATGGGATTGACGGCGACGAGTGCCTCGGGCGTGGCATCGGCGATGTGCTCGTAGTCGATGCCGAGTTCTTCCGCCATCCACAATGTGCGATAGGTTCGGGTTTGGACGGGGCCGTAGATCTTGAGTGCCATGCTCTCTCCTGACCGTTTCGCTGAGTGGGGCTCTTGTCAAAGCAGCTCGAGAATCGCCTCGGCGCGGCTCACCTCGAAAGCTCCTGGCGCTTCCACGGCGAGCTTGGCGACGATGCCGTCGTCCACGATCATGGCGTAGCGCTGCGAGCGGGTGCCGAGGCCGAAGCCGCTGCCGTCCATTTCCAGGCCAATGGCCTTCGTGAAGTCGCCATTGCCGTCTGCCACCATGGTGAGTTCGTCGGCGCCGGCCGACTTGCCCCAGGCATCCATGACGAAGGCGTCGTTGACGGCGATGCACACAACGCTGTCCACGCCCGTGTCCTTCATCTGCGCCGCGTGCTCGACGAACCCGGGCAGGTGCGCCTGCGAGCAGGTGGGCGTGAATGCGCCCGGCACCGCAAACAGCACGACGCGCTTTTGCGAGAACAGGTCGTTTGTGGATACGGCGGACGGCCCTGCGTCCCCCATCACATGCACGGTGGCTTCCGGCAAGCGCTCGCCTTCTTGAATCGTCATGAACTCCCTCAAATGCAAATGTGGTTGGCAGCGGCATTCTAAAGGAAGCTTCGGGCGCTCCTCCCTCCGTTTTCTGGAGGGATGGCGCCTCGCCCGACGAGCGTGCCACGAGGCGCGTCTCCAAGCGTGGTTGACGGCAATTGTACGAGTCGTCCTTTCGGCTTCGTGCCTGTCGGCCCACTGGGGACCGGGCGCTCGCCGTGCTCGACGAGGCGCGCGAACTGCCCCGGGCACCGCAACTTCATGCTCCCGTCGGAGAAGGGCCGCCTGCGGGGCCACAATCCGATAGGAGGATGATGAAAGCGCTGGAGATCGGCGCTGTGCCGAACGGGTTCCGGTCCAGCTTGCACGACTGGGCCCTGAATGAACGGACGCACCGCGCGAAGTCTGCGATCTTGCCCTGGCACGTCAGCGGCGACCGCGTCGAGGCTCCGCGTACCGGCGTAGCGATTTGGGTCGAACGTCGTCATGTCCTCATGCAGCAATAAGCGGACCATGTTGTTGTTCGGGTGTTGGCGGCGACTGAAAAAACCCATTTTGGCGGACGGATATTTCCCACTTTTCGGGCAAGGCCGTTGCGTAACCGTTGGTCAACTCAACGGCCGGAGCGGCGACTTGCACAATTGGGAGACACGCATGCTGCTGAAGCACTATCTGGATCAGAGATTGACGAAGGCGGAGCTGGCTCGCCGCTTCGGCGTGGACCGGCGGACGATCCACAACTGGATCGCGTCGGGACAGCTGGAGCGGGACGAGGCTGCGGGCGAGGTGCGCTACAAGCCGCGGCCGCCGGTGGCGCGCAAGCTCGATCCGTACAAGGGGATCATCGAGTCGCGGCTGGAGGAGCACCCGAAGCTGTCGGCGCAGCGGCTGTTCGACGGGATCGTCAAGGCGGGCTACGACGGCGGCTACGGCCAGGTTCGCGACCACGTGCGCTCGGTTCGCCCGCGGCCGCCTGCGGAGGAGCCGGTGCGGTTCGAGACGCCGCCGGGTCGCCAGGGTCAAGTGGACTTTGGCTCGTTCCGCTTTCCGTGGAGTCGCCGCCACGCGCTGGTGGTGGTGCTCGGGTACTCGCGGCTGCTGTGGGTGCGCTTCTACGCGGGCCAGACGATGACGGTTCTGACCAAGGGCTCGAGCGGGCGTTCGCGGCCTTCGGCGGGTGCCGGAGGAGCTGCCGTTCGAACAGGTGCGGGCGGTGGTGACGTCCGACGACCGCCCGGCCGGGGGCGGCATCGCGCTGAACGCGCAGTTCCTGCGCTTCGCGGCGCACTGGGCTTCAAGCCGCGCTCGTGCCGGCCGTACCGGGCCCAGACCAAGGGCAAGGTGGAGCGGCCGATCTGCTACATAGCGATAGAGGACTTAGGTTCGTGGCGACGCGGGCCTCGGCGACTGCCCTCGCCCTGCCGTACTTCCGCCGCCTGGAGTCGAACGAGTAACGTCACGAAAGGCTGGAAAAAACCGAGGTCCTCCTGGTGCAGGAAGGGCCTCGTGCACCTGCTGTTCATGCTGGATAGGCGGATGTTCCGCGCCTCGAGACGCACGAACTCCCGGGCGTCAACCGGACTTCCCTGCCGGAGCACGTGAACTCGTACCGCAGGAGCCTCTCGCCAACGCCACGTTGCGCGCTGAAGCCCGCCATTAGGACCTTCTTGGAAAAATGGAACAGTCCCGCGTATACCCCGTTGACGGTCGGGTCGGCACTCAACGGGTAACCGATCTGCGCATATTCACACCGTCCGAGCGCCACACGGTTGTCGTACCACCATCCGAACGGCAGCATCAGGACGCACGTCGCACTAATCGTGCGGCCAAGGCGAGAGACCGTCTCAGTCTTGCCGAAAGCGCTGAATCTATTCGTCACCAACGTATCGTGTGTCCACTTCGAGCCAGCGCCCACAACGACATCGTTGGGGCAGGAGAACAAGCGTCCGTCGCCGACCACGTTCTCCAAGGAGTCCGGGATTGGGGCCCTCTTGCAGACCAGTCGGATGTACACAGTGCGGCCATCGAGACACTGGACGTGCGGTTTCATCCCTGTATTGCGCCGAGAGCCAAGGCGGACGCGAACCCGAGCAAGATCCCCACGACCGCCCACAGTAGATCGAGCCATCGAGCAATCAGGCGTTTGACTCTCATCCCCTTCGGCAGCGACTTGCTCCAGTCTCTCCAAACGGCGTCAGCTGCTGCGTAGTAGCGCGGCCCCCATCCGTCATCTGGCTCGGCTATCGGCTTACCCTTGTTGGTGTAAAGGGGCCACGCCTCGTATTTCATACCATCCCTGCCCGATCGGACGTGGAGGACCAAACCAACCGGCATGCCCAAGGCGGCATCCACGACCCGACAGTTCAAAGACGCCCATTCGTGCGAGACCCCACCCTCGGCGTCAACGTTCGTTTCAATCGGCTGAGTCTCCAGGCGGTATCTGTTACCGATTCGCACGCATTGCGCTCCATCCATTGCCCGCAGGCCAAGCGTAAGGCAGGAGCGACTCTAGCGACAAGCAGCCGCCTAGGCACGCCTAGGCAGGCAGCTGCTCCGCGGAAGGTTCCCTCATGTAACCGGTCTGGCCGCCGATCAGGTGGCTCGCGCGCGACGCCGACGCCTTGCCGCCGCCAAGGGCGGCCCCGCTGGGAGTACCCAACCCCAACTTCGCCTCGCGACGTTGCGCCAAGTGGTAATGAATGCGGTGGGTCAAGTGCGGGGTCGCCCGACCCTTCACACAAAAAACTTGCTAATTGGCAAGTTGTCGACTTCCATACCTCCTACCTCGTCCATAGAGTGGCACCATGGTCAACACCGGCGGAGCCGCGCACCCAGGCCAGTGCCAGTACTCCACGATCAGTCACCTGCCCACCCGCCCATGTCGCCCTGTCCCGGCGTCCGGCCGCGACCGCTGCCGGGGCCGCGGTCCCGACTCACTGCAGTTCCCCGTCCTGCCCAGCCCCTCCGACAGTCGC
>VXSY01000081.1:0-7674 GCA_009837725.1 Gammaproteobacteria bacterium
TGGCACCATCCCATTATCCCACGAGGCAGACTTTGTTCAGAGCTTCCCTAGCTCGTCGGCTGCCACGGCTCGGGCCTTGCGGGCTTCGAGGTCTGCGAGCTTGGCGGCGAAGGCTGCTTCGTCTCTCGGTGCGAAGGTTGGGCCGTCCGTGGCGGCGTCCATGTCATGGCCGTGGGCGCCCGGGACGAGGACGTCGAAGTCCTCCTTGAGCACCGAGTCGGCCGGGGCTTGGCATTCGGCGACGTAGTTGAGGGCACCTGCCGGTTGGCGGTAGCCGATCAGGCGTTGCAGCGATTCCGGCAATCGGCGAGCCAAGTGTGGTGGGCAGGCGAGGAGCTGGTTCTCTTCTTGCGCCAGGAAGGCGAGGGCGTAGTTGATGTTCATGCCGATGCGGCGCTCGTTCGATGTGTTGGTGCCGGCGCCGTGTACGGACCATCCGGTCCAGATCAGCACGCTGCCTTGCTGCATCTCGGCCTGGATGGTCGGTTCGCGGTGTGCCTTTGGGCCGCCCCGGGGCTGGTCCCTGTGGCTGCCGAGGACAATGTGGGTGGCGCCGTTCTCCCGGGAGAAGGGGGACAGCGCCCACATCACCTCCATCTGTGGATCGAGGCTGGCCTGTTCGAAGTTGTGAAGCCACATGCCGTTGGCGCGATGCATCTTCAGGTTGTGGGGCATGGCGTCGGTGCCGCCGCCGGGGCCCACGTCGATGATCTGGGTGAGATGTAGCTGCCAGGGATAGCGGAAGCCTTTTTCGCCTTTGCCCGTGCGGTCGCCGATGCGCACCGCATCCCCGGAGAGACGCTGCTCGCCGAGCACGGATTGTGCCAGCCGCAGAATCGCGGGATGGGCAACGAAGCGGTGGCTGGTGGGCGAACGGGCAACCAGCGCACCGACCCGGCGCGTGCCGCCGAGCCCGTGCAGGCCGTGGGGCGTGGCATCGATGTAGGGGCGCATCTCGGCCACGAGTTGCGTGCAGTCGGCTGCCGGCACAGCGTTCTCTATGACCACGAACCCATGCCGGTCGAGCGCCCCGAGAACGTCAGCATCGAAGGCCGTTTCGTCGCCTGCCTTGGCTGCGGCGGCATAGTCGAAGCCCCTGAGCTCATGCTTGCCAAAAGCGTTGTGAACGACGGCCACGGTGGAGTGCTCCGTTGTCATTCGGCGCGCCATGTTTCCTCGATGCGAAGCTCGTCGCGGAGGAGGCTGACGGTGTGGTGATGGCCCTTGAGCCAAGTGGGGAAGTGATCCGTGACATGCTTGCTGCCCGCACGACCGCTGTTGCCAGAGGCGATGACGAAGCGGCAGTGGTCGGGGTCGGCAAGGTCCACCACGAGCCGAAAGGCGGGGCCGTGGAAGACCCGTTGCGGCACTCGATCCGCGCCGGGTTCCCGGCCAGGCCCTTTCCCCATGTGGACCGCCATCGCCAGCGTGGTGGGGCTGCCGCCCAAGGGTTCCGGGCCCACCTGCATCGCCTGCCAGCGTTCGCGCTTGCTCAGGGTGTGCCAGAAGGAAATCTGGTGCATGTCGCCGAAACGCCAGCGCGACGGGTCGCCGAACTGCTTCTCTAGCGCCTCATGGACTTGCAGGAACGCGCGCCGGATGGCGCGACCCACCTCGTCAACATCCCACAGCGGAGCCGGGTATCGACTCGGCTCGACTTTGTTCAGGTTCGGCGCCGCCAGAGGCTGTGCGATGAAGTCCTCGCCAACGTTCTGGGCCAGGAATCTGCAGTGCCACATGCGGTCGAGGAAGGTGTAGTAGATGGCGGCGGCCTGGGACTCGGATGCGGCGCGCAAGTCCCATGCGGCAAGCGATGTGTGCAGGAATTCCAGCCGGGCGTCACCTGCGCCGGCAAGGAAAGGCAGGAGTTCCGGCACGAGGGCTTGGGCGCGCAGGTCCTTGAGGTCGGCCTGCATGGCCTCGAAGTCGGCGGCGGTTAGGCCGGTTCGATCACCCACCAGCTCCGTCACCCGATCTGCCCTCGCGCTTGCCGCCGCGAAGGTATGCACCGGGAACGGAAAGCTGTCGCCGAGCGTGTCGTTGTTAGCGGTCACCGAGAAGCCGCTTGGCGGATCGATTTCCACCGTGAGTTCGGCGGCGGTGGTTGCCTCGAAGTCCCAGCGTGCATCCCAACCAGCCAGCGGGACGACGCCGGTCACATCCTTGCGCTTGGGGAAAGTGGCGACGATGAAGCGCCGCAGCGAGTCGTGACGATCCACGGCGATGATGTTGTTGACGAGAGGCGAGACATCGCCCTCGAACAGCGTCTCGCCGAACTCCTCGGTGTTGGTGGCCAAAGGAAGGCGAGCCAGCGTGCCGGCGGACGTGGCCTGGTTCCCCAAGGCCCAGCGAACCGATGTTCGATAGCGTCCTTCCGGCGCTTCGCGCATGCCGAGCTGGTGGGTGAGCGGCTCGAGCAACGGGCCGTGCGGCCCACACGCCACCTCGAAACTGCGGTTTTGCCCTCCGCGCACGGCAATGGACTCGGTTCGGGTCTGAATGGGCTGCCAGCCATCCGATGTGCGGATGCGTTCGCCGTCCACTTCTTCGATGTACACGTCGTAGTTGTCGATCATGCCGGTGGTGAGCCCCCAGGCCACCTCCCGCGTGTAGCCCATCATGAAATACGGCACGCCCGGAAAGCTGGCCCCGAACACGTCCCATCCCGGTGCGTGCAGATGGACGTAGAAGAAGGTGTTTGGGATGGAGTGGGGCTGGTGCGGGTCCGTCGCCAGCATGGGCTTGCCGGAGGCGGTTCGGGCACCGGTAACGGCCCAGTTGTTGCTGCCGCTCGGGGCATTCGCTTGTGGTCCCACCTTGGCACCGAGGTTGACGAGGGCGATGGGGGTTAGGTCCAGTTCCTTGAGCTGCGGCTCAAGTCGCCGAACTTCCTCGGCGTCATGCTCGGAGAATCTCGGCGCGTGGCCGCGGAAGCGCTCGATGCCGTGGCGGGCCATGATGCGTCCCAAGAACATCTTCTCCGGCCAGCTTCGCGCCTGAAACCAACTCGTGAAGCGATAGCGCGAGGCGATGTCGGCGCGGGTGAAGGGTCGCGGCTCGGCATCGATGCCGGCAAACTCCGGGGGTACCTCGTCCAAGGCGGCGACGCAAGCGTTCAGGCCGTCTAGGTAGGCATCGACGATCGGGTCGCCTTCGCTCTCGGGGATGCCGAGACGCGCTGCGGGAACGTCGAACGCGCGGTGCAGGAGGTCCTGCGCCACGAACCGCTCCCCCATTACCTCCGCGGCGTTGCCGTTGGCATAGAGGCACGACAGGTGAATCTGCCAAAGCCGCTCGTGCCCCTCCACATAGCCCATGCCCCGAAACGCATCGGCCACGGTGGACGCATATACGTGCGGAATGCCGAGATCGTCCCAGCAAATCTCGAAGGTGCCGTCGCAGCCCGGAATGTTGAGTTTGCGGTTCATGCTTGGTTGGAAGCTCCACAGATTGGCCAAACGGGTGCGGCACTCCACCACGTTCGTGCCACGCCTAGCGGCATTCTATGTCCCAACCAGGAGGCTGCGCCGGCTACTGCCGGTTCTCGGATGGAACATCGCCCCGCGGTCGCGTAGGCTCCGGTCGGTTGATGTCCATGCAAGGCGAATGGTCAGTGCCAGACAACGACGACGCACGCCGCAACGCGCACCCGGATCTCGCTGCCCTCGCCGGCGGTGTCGCTGTCATCACCGGCGGCGCCTCCGGCATCGGCTTGGCGCTGGCGGAACGAGCCATCGCTGGTGCCATGAACCCGGTGCTCGCGGACATCGAAGCTGGTGCGATCGCGGCTGCAGAGGCGCAACTGGCGGGCGCAGCTTCCGCTGCCGGCGTCGAGGTGCTCGGCCACCCGGTCGATGTATCCGACGAGGCGGCGGTGCTCGGCCTTGCCGATGCCGTCCGCGAGCGGTTTCCCGACAAGCCCGTATCCATGCTCTGCTGCAACGCCGGGGTGGGCGGCGGCGGCGCGATCCTGCGCGCCAGCGACATCGACTGGGACTTCGTGCTGGGCGTGAACGTCAAGGGCGTCGCCAACTGCGTCCGCGCCTTCGTACCGAGGATGCTGGAAGAGGGTGCGCCCGGCTCCATCGTCGCCACATCGTCCCAAGATGGCCTGTGCGCGGCGCAAGGCGTCTATGGCGTGTCGAAGCACGCTTGCGTCGCGATCTGCGAGGCGCTGTACCAGGAGCTTGGCGGACGGCTGTCGGTACACGTGCTGTGCCCCAACGTGGTCGCGACCAACATCGTCACTTCGGAACGCAACCGGCCGGAGCGATTCGGCGGCCCGCGCGTGCCCGCAGGCGCGAACCCGGTCGCCGAAGGATTCAAGAAGTTCGGCATGCCGCCTTCGCGCTGCGCCGACTTCGTCTTCGAGGCGATGCAGAGTGGCACTTTCTACGTCATGGCCGAAGCCGAGGACGATCCCGGCCACATCTACCGCCAGGCCGAGACGCGGATGAAGGGGATCCTCGAGGATGGTCTTCCCTATCGGCCGGGGAGCCCGCTCATCGCCAAGGTGTACAACATGGCGCGGGCGACGCAGTCCGAGTAGCACCCGTCTGAGCCTTGATGGGCGCGGCGCGTTACCATCGACCCATCACAGCAAGCCGGTGAGGCAACCAATGGCCAATGCAAAGACCGGCCCAGGGGTCGTTGACACAAGCGACGTAGGCGTCCTGTCCATCGCCAAGACGACGCTCATCGACACGCGCTTTGCCATGGCCTATGCCGCCGGCATCAATGACGCGAATCCAGCCTATTTCGACGACCTCGCTGCCGGCGGCGTCAAGGTGCATCCGGGGATCGTGTTCTCGCTACAGTGGCCAAGCCGCTTTCGGCCCGACCAAACGCCCAATCCGCGTGCCGCGCCGTTCGGGGTTCACGCCTCGACCGATCTCAGAATCCACCGGCCCTTCCGCACCGGCGAGGCCATCACCACCCAAGGCATGGTCATCGGCAAGCGCCAGATTGGGCCGGGCGTGTACAACGTGGACCGCTACCGCATGACGGCCAGCAATGGCGAGCTGGTCGCAGAGCTCTACTACAACGGCATCACGCGCGGCGCAACGCTCGATGGGCCGGATGCCATCATCGACGACGAACCCGCTTGGCCGGCGCTGGCTTCCGCCGGAGACACCGTGCTGTGGCGCGAGGAACTGCCCATCACCCTGCACGCCGCGCAGCAGTACACCGAGTGCGCGCGCATCTACAACCCGATCCACACCGAGCCCAGCGTCGCCAAGGCGGCGGGCCTGCCGGCCATCATCCTGCACGGCAGCGCCACCAAGGCCATCTCCCTCAGCGCCGTCATCAACCGCTGCTTCGGCGGCGATCCAGCCCGCATCACGCGACTCTGCGGCCAACTGCGGGCGATGGTGCTGATGAACACGACCATTGCCGTGGAGGGGATGGCTGAGGAAATCGTCGATGGAAAGAAGCGGGTGTTGTTTCGGACGGTGACGGAGGATGGCCAAAGAGCCGTCAGCAACGGCATCGTCTGCGGCCACGCATAGGAACGCCCTATTCGGCCGGGTCGATCGCCTCGCAGAAGGCCTTGTGTGCCGAGGACCGGAGGCCGTCCTCCACCACGCCGACGGCAGCGGAGAGATCGCCTGCGAGCAACGCTTGCGTCGCTAGGCGCAAGCCCGGAAAGACATTGCTTTCGATGACACCAGCCTCGTTGACCGGGAGGGGGACGTAGTCGCCGTCTACTAGCTCCCACCAATCGATCCGCGATTCCTGGGTTTGCCAGACGATGTATTCCTGCACGCCGTTGCGGCGATAGGCGTTGCGCTTGGCGTGCAGGTCGATGGAGGCGCTGCTTGCCGCCAGCTCTGCGACGAGTTCGGGCGCTCCTTCGAGACAGTCATCTTCGCTGACAGCGGTGCTGCCGCCGGCTTCCTTCTCGATCAACAGCAGCACATCTGGCTGGGGCTCGTTGTCGAGGTCGAGCCGGACGGTGGCGTTGTCGGCAACTTCCACCCTTGGCGTTCGCGCCGCATACAGGAACAGCAACCCTTGAAGCGCGGCATGAGGACCCGCATGGGCTTGGAATCGAACCGGCAACGACACGTACACGACTCCTTCGATGAGTTCCGCTTTCTTGATTTCCGGACACGCCGCATAGCGTCGTTCGAACTCGCACCGAGTCAGGCGGTCGCCGCTTTCAAGAATCGGGATGCACGCATCCGCGGCCCGCGCGGACTCGCGTTCCAAAGTCGGTTGTCTTTGGGCAAGCTCGAAGTCGGGCACGCGGTGTAGACCTTTGCTGCCGCTTGGGTGGATTATGCCACCGACGTTCCTGGAGGCTGATGCAAATGCGACGTTCTGGGGTGCGGTTTCCTCGCTTGGAGCCCGACTTGCTGCGCGGGAGGTTGGTGCCGCCCGACGGGCCTGTGCGGGTGTTGATCGACACCGATGCGGCCAACGAGATCGACGATCAGTTCGCCCTCGCCTGGGCGCTCCTGTCGCGGGACCGCCTGCGGATCGAGGCGGTCACCGCCGCGCCCTTCTCGTTCCAGCATCACAGAGCCGGCTTGCTCGCGGCCGAAGCGTGGCTCGACGGGGCGGCCGGACGACACCCAGGGCGGTCGCAGAGAACGGCGGCGGCGGTAGATGAGAGCCACCTTGCATGGGCACAACGGCTGCACAGCGAGGGTCGCCGGGCGACGGATGTGGAGTTCGTCTCACCCGCCGAGGGGATGGAACGGAGCTACCAGGAGATTCTGCGGGTATTTGACGCGCTGCGGATGGCACGTGCGGGGCGGATCGTGCGCGGCGCAACGGGCTACCTCACCTCGCTTGAGGCACCGCCCACGCCGCTGGCCGCCGAGGCCATCATCGACCTCGCCAAGTCGGGCGACTCGCGCGATCCCTTGTATGTCGTCGCAATCGGCTGCGTCACCAACGTTGCCGCCGCGCTGCTGCAGGCACCGGAGATCGTGCGGGACGTTGTGCTCGTCTGGACATCTGCCTATCCCTCCTCCGCCCCGCACTGCAACCGCCCTTCCTTGAACCTGATGCAAGACCCGCTGGCCTCGAGGCTCTTGTTCAATTGCGGTGCGCCACTCGTCTATCTGCCCGGCTTTCACGTCGGCGCACAACTCAGAGTCTCGCGCCCGGAGATGGACGCCTTCGTCCGCGGAAGAAGCGCCATCGGCGACTTGCTGCACGACCTCTACACCGACAATCCGCTCCACCGGATGTGGGCGTCCCAGCACGACGCGAAACGCACCTGGATCATCTGGGACATCATCACCATCGCATGGCTGCTGAACCCCAACTGGGTGCCAACCCACCTGACTCGGGCGCCGATCCTGACGGACGAGTTGTTTTGGCGGCAGGACTCGAGCCGCCACATCATGCGCGAAGGCCACGACGTGCAGCGGGACGAGATCTTCATGGACCTGTATGACAAGGTGGCGGCAGCGGCGGATTAGCGACGCGACATGTTCGACGGCGTTGGACGGAAGGCTCGCCCTTGTTCATGGCTAGGTTCTACGCCAGCCGGGCCTCGATTTCCGCGCACAGGAACTCGGTGTCGAGGTAACCGCCAGCCATCAGTGTCACGTCATCTCCGCGCCCAAAGAGGAAGCTCGGCAGCGCCCCGGCACCTTGGCGACGGCTGCTGGCAAAGCCCCATTGGGTGCGGGTGGCGACCTCCGCGGAATCCAGGCG
>VXSY01000081.1:7684-10404 GCA_009837725.1 Gammaproteobacteria bacterium
ATGCCGAACTCCGCCGCCTCGCTGGCGAGGACGTCACGGTCGTTGATGTTGATGGCCTCAAGGAAGAAGCACTTCTGCAGGCGGTGCAGGTAGTCGAGCGGCGGTTGGCCCAAGAGGTCACGGGCCGCTTCCACGGCGCGGCAGGGCAGCAGGCTGTTATGGATGCAGCCCTCGGGAAAGATGTGGCTGAACTCCTGCCCGGTCGTGGCGGTCACTTGATGCCAGAGGCCGTCCAGGCGCTTCTGGCCGTACTCGCCAATGGCCTGCGTGGCGTGGGTGTTGATGCCGCCCAGGATGAGGTCGAAGTCCACCCGGCCGGCAAACGCGGCCATGGCGCTCTCCACATGGCGCGAGGCGGCAAAGCACCAAGAGCACATCGGATCGGTCACCACGACCAGACGGGGGTTCACGCTCGGATCTCCAGTTCGCCGCCTGTCACTTCGCCCACGGCAGAGGCATCGCTATAGCCGGCTTCGCGCAGCGCCGTCAAGCAGTCGGCGACCTGCTCGGCCGGCAGCGACGCGAGCAATCCGCCAGCGGTCTGGGGGTCGGCAAGCAGTTGAATCAAGGGGGCATTGGGGGCGTACCCGTAAACGGCGAAGTCCGTCAGCGCTAACTCGTTGCTCGGCTGCAGGGAGCTTGCGATGCCCGCTTCGAGCGAATCGAGGGCACCATCGAGCCTAGGCAGATTGACGAGTTCAATGCACGCACCGGTGGCCGATGCTCGCGTCATCTCGGTCAGGTGGCCAGCGAAGCCGAAGCCGGTGATGTCGGTACAGGCAGTGGCGCCGTGGCGCAGCAATATCTCGGCCGCCCGCGCATTGGACACATCCATCTGCTCGACCGCCGCGAGCAAGTGCCGCGCCTTGGTCTTGCCGCGCATCGCGCCCGCCAGGAGCGTTCCGGTGCCAAGCGGCTTGGTCAGCACCAATCGTTGGCCTGCCTCCAAGCCGCCCTTCTCCAGCGCCTGCCCACCTAGGTAGCCGTTCACGGCAAAGCCAAGGCTGAGCTCGGCACCCTCCGCCGAGTGGCCGCCGACGAGATCGACCCCGTGCTCGGTGAACACGGCCAACGCCCCAGCCATGAGTTGGTACAGGTCTTCCTCCATCATCGCGTCGGCCATCACCGGCACGGTCACGAGCGCGAGGGCAAAGGCTGGCGTTGCCGCCATGGCGAACAGGTCATTCAAGGCGTGGTGGGCGCTGATGCGACCGAAGCGGTACGGGTCGTCGATCATGGCGCGGAAGGCGTCGCAGCTAGCCGCCAGCCTTGGCGCCCCACCGGCGGCAGCGCCAGGCAGGCGGATGATCGCGGCATCGTCGCCGATGCCCCGTTCGGTGGCGGCAGACACAGGCACCGCCAGTCGTAGCTGCACGCGCTCCAGGATGTCGGCACCGAGCTTGGCACCGCAGCCGCCGCAACGCATCTCGTCCGGCACATCCGCCTGCAAGGCGACAGGAAGCGTCGGCAGATCGACGGCCATCTCGGGCAGATCGTCGAAGCGGTGCATGAAGCGGCGGTCGATCCACTGCTTGGCGCGCCATACCCCCGCGCCGCTGACGCTGCGCCTTCCTCGAACCGCCAACGCCCGGCCTTCCCCGAGTCCAATGATCGCGAGTGCATGGCGCTGGGCGCGATAGCGACGCAAACGCCGCCCGTCGGCCCGGCGGCGCAGGTTCTCCGCCAGCACCGGGCCTTCGCGCACCGCATAGACCCCCGACTTGGGCCGCGGCTGCCCGTCGAGACTGGCGACATCGCCAGCCGCAAACACGTCCGGATGCGAGACCGACTGCAAGTGCTCGTTGACCCGCACGAATCCCGACTCGTCGCAGGCAAGGCCCGTTGCGGCCGGCCATGACGGCGCGTCCACCCCGGTCACCCACAGAACGTGATCGACCGCAAGCTGGCGACCGTCCTCGGCGCGCACGACTCCAGCGTCGGCCGCCACAGCGCGAAAGCCCACTTCGACCTCGGCCCCGGCCCTCGCCAAGCTCGCCGCCAACGTTCGCCGTGCCCGGCGTGGGTAGTTCGGCAGCAAGTCCGGCTCGTCCGTGAGCAGCGTGAGCCCGATGTTGGGGTGTTGACCGGCAATCGCCAGCGCAAGTTCCACGGCCCCCGCTCCGCCGCCCACCAGGGCGATGTGCTTAGGCTCCGCTCGGAGCAATCTCCGCCAGCGGGGCAGGAAAGAGCCGATGGGCTTCACGGGCGTGACGAACTCGGACGCTATGCCTTCCCCCGGCACGCCGCCTGTGTTCAGCGACGCCACGTCGTAGCGAATCGAGGGACGCCCCGCGAAGTGCAGGCGCCGCTGGTCGAGGTCGATGCCGGTGACCTCTGCCGCGACGAAGCGAGCGCCACCGAACGCCGACAGGCGGGCAAGGTCGATGTGGATGTCGTCGAAGTCGTAGATGCCGGCAACATGGCCCGGCAGCATCCCCGAATAGGGGGTGTGCGGTTCACGGGCAACAATGGTCAGGCGCAACCCCGGCGGCGGCTTCATGCCGAACGACTTCACCACCTGCACGTGGGCATGACCGCCCCCGACCAGCACAATGTCGCGCAGCGGCGGGGCGAAGGCGGCAGCGCGACGCACGGCTAAATGCCTACTTGCCGGCCGCGCGGTTTGCCCGACTGGACGCTGCCTAGCCCGCATTTCTCACCAGCGCTCGTAGCGAGGGCGACGAGGCGCCGCTGTGGCTGCGGGCGCGGAGCGGAAGACG
>VXSY01000098.1 GCA_009837725.1 Gammaproteobacteria bacterium
AGGACAACTTCCCTGCCGCCAAAAAAGGCGTTTACGGACAGGAACTAGCTAGCGGCTGCGGATGTCCAAAATGTGCCCGCATAGCCGCATAGCCTGTTGACAAGCGCATGTTGATGGGCCATTCTCTGCGTTGACCGCGACGCGACTGCGTCCGACTACCACTCCGCTGGCGCGGGGGCGGCAACGCTAGGCTGATCCGGCAATGTCCGGTCGCCGAGTACGTCTTGGGGAATCTTTTCGCAGTCGATGCCGCCTTCGGTGACGCCGGACATTGTCTGGCAAACGGGAGGAGGGACGCACGAAGCAAGTCTTCTTCGATCCTCGGTTGCATAACCCACGTTGCGGCCGAGGTGGGCTTTTTTCGGCCGCTTTGAAGGAGACAACCATGTCTAGCAAGCCAATGGCGAAGCTCCGCCGTCAACTCAAACGGTGGGGATTCGAAGTAAGAAAGGTCCGCGGCGGACACTGGCGCTTCGAACATCCCCAACTGATCGTCTTCGTGTCGAGGCACGGGACTCCAGAAGATGAACGGGCGCTCAGAAACCTTCCGGCCGAGATCAGACGGAAGTTGAAGCCGTAGCCCGCTTCCCCCGGGAGCCAAGACCAATCGCTGAGCGGGCTTGGCTCCCAGTTCTCGCCCTCTGTAACGACGTCCGCTGCTCGGCATGGACGGAAAAGGAGATTCGGCAATGGGCACATTTCAAAGTGACTCACAAGTGATTCCGAGGCCCATCGGCGAGCTGCCGCCATACGCGAACGCGAAAGCCCGCACGAACCTCGCAAGCCGGCTGTCGGAAGCGTTCGACTTGTCTGAAGCGGCGGTGGCAATTGCAAATGCCGTTGTTGACCCAACGACCGTACGCAAGTCGATTGGCGACCCGAAAGACCCGGACGTTGAGCGAATTCTGGTACCGGGCGGTACCCTACTTGGCGTGAGAGCGAACGTCTGGGCTCGCCGCATCATGCCGGACCCTCGCAATCCTAGGACGCTGCCAGCCCGTCGACACCCCTACGCAGTCGAGCCAGGCGGTGGTAGCGAAGACTCGAAGTTTCGCCCCCTACCAGAACCGCGCGCTAACTGCTCTGACGAACCCAACAAGGCAGAGCTTGCCATTGATGTCGAGTCACGGCATCACCTAACTTGGGCAGCGCAACAGGCGGCTGCCTTTGTTCTCGCCGAGAACGACTGGCGTGTTTCGATTGCGTCCCAGGGCGTGATGGAGGCCGTCTGGCTTGTCGCTACCACCTATGAACATGAAGACGGCTCGGCTCCGGCGACCGCATTGACGACTGTGGAGGGGTCGTCGAGAATCACAGCGGTGCATGACCTCCTGCAGATTCGTTCGAGTGACGTCCCGTACGACGAAAACGAAATCAAGCTGCGCACGCACATCCGACGGCTAAACAGAGCGTACGAGAGGGGGCCTAACAAGGACGAAACCGTTGGACTGCGCTGTCAATGCGTACCCGCACTAATTCTGCTGGCTTTCGCGCCACATGACGGCGGCCCCCGCTTCCCAACTGCGGTGAAGTCCCTCGTAGCCCTGCGTCACGTAGATCCCCCTAAGCCTTGGGGGGAAGGTCCTGAGTTCGAGTCGCTGGCGGACGAGGTCCTAGCCGAGTTGTACCGCCGTGATCTAATCTCTTCGGCGGAGCACGCCTACTACGCTGGATCCTGCACCCGGGCGGAAGCGAAGGCAGCACACCTCCCAGACGATCTCGTTTCGCGGTCCACGCGCATCGTCCGGATGTTTACAAGCCAAGACGAACGTGTCGGCCTGGCGATTCGCGTGGCCGTTACGAGCCAATCTACGCGGAAGAGAATCACGTCCAAGTTGCTGCATGATTTGGCAACCGTGCTAATTCTCCGTTCTATTGCCGACGACCCCAGCCGTGTAGACCAAATCCGGCGGTACCTACGCCACTCGTTCGCACGCTTCGTACACACGCCGGATTGGAAACTCACCAGTCGGTCGGACGCGCAGCTGACGAATGACGCCCTGGACGAGGTGAGGACATGGATTGGTGACCCGTCCGTTGGAGACCCTGGCCCGTCAACAATGGAACTGGCAGTCCGGGCAACGTATCCCTTGGTAGTAACCGGAAGGCTCAACGCAGACAGGGGATCTGCCGGGAATGAGCAACCGGACCGACGTACGCCCGGGCAAATCCTTGATGTCATGCGCTCGTCACCCCAAGGGGTGCATCAACTTGGGCGAGCGGTCCAGGACTTCCGCGAGGACAGAACGATCAGGGCGGTGGATGAGGAGGGGAGAGTAAAGCAACTCGCGGACGACCAAGGGGACCAGTACGTAAGCGACATCTACCTTCGGAACGAGTTTCCCCCGCCGGGCAAGACGAAGAAAGCGTCAGATCCGGGTGACACCCCTCGGGATCAGTACGTCGCGGCGCAAAGTGCATTTGAAGCGGCGGTGGCGAAACTGACCGACGATTTTGAGTTGATGTACGACATCCGCGGAAACGACGGGATGCCCTTGGCCGACTCCCTCGGCACCGAGCCACGGTTGGTGGATCGTTGGCGTAACCAGCTCAAGCGCATTGATGAGGAGCTAGTCGTTTGGGCCAGCATCTATCGTCGGAAACACGGCGCAAAGCGCACCCAGAACGGTGACGCAACAGCACCTGAAGAGCAGGATCCATACGACGAGTAGGGCCGGAAGTCCCGTCCTTCGTCGCGCCCCCGGCCCCCGTTTTCCCCGTCGATGCAGATCGTGAGCTGGCAAAGACCAAGGCGGGATGCGTCAGGGCCGCCCGTGGGCCAGCTCGGAAGTTCGGAATCGCCAGACCTTCGCGGATAGCAGAATACGAGCTGCCGCGCCTTAGGCGACCCGATCGGTCGAAGGCCCGCTAGTACGAGGGAACGCCCCCCATGGGTCCTTGAGGGCGCGAGAGAGCAACCGCCCGTTCGTCGCCAATGCGCGTTTGGCAATTGGCGCACAAGAGCTACCTCGCATGGTACGCCGGTCCATAGGCCAGCGCTTGCTAAACTCTCCACACATAGGCGATCATTGCCGAAACAACATGGTGAAGGTCCGATGAAGGTCGCGTACAAGGATGTCATCCGCGACCTCGTTGTGTCGTGCCCTTTCCCAATCGACCCCGACATCCAGTTGAGCGGTCGTGCACCTAGCATGGCGAGTTCCCAGTTCCTGACCAACAAGGAACAGGGCGAATGGGCGGAGGAGGTCGTGCTACGCGCAATCAACGACCCCGCGTCCGGTTACGTGGCCCTCAAGGCAGGCCGATCGGACTCCATTTCCGCGGATGACCCTCGCTTTCCCCAGTTTTTTGCGGCGTATCAAGCCGAACTCAACGACTTGGGCAAGCGACCGGACATCTTGGTGTACGAGAGTGCCGTTTTGGATGATTTGCACACCACGAAACTCGACGATGCCACGATATCACGTGCGACGGCCGCCATTGAGGTACGATCGAGCAGCTTCTTGGCGACCAAGTACAACGAGTTCACAAGTGCGCGGACGAATCAAGCAACGCGGGAGTCCGAGCGTATTCGCCGAGAGTTAACGGCCCCCCCATTTGAGGCACTTCTGCTCGAAAAGGCACCTGGAATCCACGAAATCCTAGCAAACGCCACGCCGGACACGCTCCGCGACCTGTCGTTCCGTTCGCGGCGTTGGTCATCCTCCCAGACCCTGCGTGACCTAAGTGATCGTCTGAGGGAACTTAAAGCACAACTCGCGCTGCTGCAAAAGCGCGATCACCTTAGCATAACACCCAAACTAGAGGACATTGCGCTTGTAGATCGATGGATACAGCGTTACGATGTACCTCACTTCTACCTGCAGGTATTCTTCGATAAGGCATATATAATCTCCTTCAAGAGCATACTTCAAACGATCTCCGACCCGTCGAATGAAGGCGAGATGTTCTCAGTGGAGGAGGATGTCAAGAACCAGCACAAGACGACATTCAAAGTGGACCTACGAGCGGCACGTGAAATCATCGGGAGGATTGACATGCCCGATCACCACTCGGAAATGCGCGAGCTCAATCGCGGTCGTCTTCTATTCTATGTCTCGTTCACAGGAGGCAAGGGGTACCTTGATCTCGAAGTCTTCATGGAGGAGGTAATCGGTGCCCACTAGGAACTCCCAATATGATGCTCAAGTCGGGTTCGCGCACCGACGATCGCTCGGGCAGTACTGGACCGATCCGGCCGTGGCCGCATTCATGGTGAGTTGGGTGGCAGGGTCGGGCAAGCGGGGCATCCATGATCCCGCGTTTGGACTTGGAGCATTTTACGATGCGCTGCCGTCACCGGCGCGCTTTCGGTTTACGGCGACGGAAGTTGATCCCATCGTGGCGCGATTCTGGCAGCGCAACGCCCCTGATGCGGTGGATTTGGCTGTAACCGACTACCTCCTTTCGTGGGGACGTCAAGCGGACAACGTAGTCTGCAATCCTCCATACATGCGCTTCCAGCATTTCAAGAATCGAGATGTCGTCCAAAAGGAGTTCTACCGCCGGACCGGGGTCCGCCTCTCCGGCTATACGAACGTTGCGTCCGTATTCCTCCTCAAGTCACTGGAGGAGCTTGCACCATCAGGACGCCTTGCCTACGTTATGCCTCTAGAGTTTCTCAACACCGGCTATGGAAGCGTCGTCAAACAACGTTTGATCGATGGCGGACATCTGGCCGGCATAATCCGGTTGGAGTGCGAGAAAGAGGTCTTCCCCGAGGTGACCACTTCGGTCGGTATTGTTCTATACGACGCAGCTTCGGTCCATCGAACGGTTCGCTTCTTCAACGTTAGCACTCTCCACGAACTGAATGGCGTCCTGTCCAATGCGCCGCACACGTCCATTCCGTTCAAGTCCCTCGACCCTAAGGCCAAATGGCTTCACCTCTTCAAGAGAAGCGGTAACAAAGCGCCCCGGACCGACATGGTGCCAATAGGCCGATACGGCCGGTTTCATCGAGGGATCGCAACGGGAGCCAACGAGTTCTTCGCGCTTACACCTACGCGCATTGGAGAACTGGGAATGTCGGCGTCCGACTACAAGCCCTGTATCACCAGAAGCGCACATGTTCAACGGGCAGTGTTCGACGAGAACGACTTCGTGGCGTTGACGCAGCGCGACAAGGCGACCTTTCTTTTTTCGCCGGGCAATCGACCGTCAGTAGCCGCCCAAAGGTATATCGACTTCGGGCAACGTCGCGGATTCGACCAGAGGTACCTAACCGCGTCGAGGAAGCCGTGGTTTAGGACAGAGAACCGAGTGCCGGCTCCGATACTCGTCGGCGTTTTCTCTAGAGGTGGATACAAGGTGGTCCGTAATCGAGCACCGGTTGTAAGCCTTACGTGCTTCCATGGATTTCAGCCGAATGCGCTCGGCCTTCACCACATAGATCGACTGTTCCTTTATCTCATGTCCGATGTGGGTCGGCAGATTGTTGCGTTGTCAAGCCGTCAATACGGTGACGCACTCGAGAAGTTCGAGCCGAATGACTTAAACACGGCCTTGGCGCCCAATCCGACTTGGTTCGCCTTGCTAGACAGGGGCGATGTGGCTTCGGCGATGGCGCACGTTAGGGACGAATCGATGCTTCCTCAGGAACTTGGGGCGCGCTTCGAAGCGCTCATGGTGTCCAAAGGGAACGAACGGGACTTCGGGGTCCCTACAGCTTCGCGCCGGTTGCCGCTTTAGGTCGATGAGATCAGACGCTCCGCCACGCCCTGGGTTTGGGGGCGTTTATCTGGGCGACAGAAACCGGGCGATCAACGTGACAATAGCGCGCGGGAGGGCAAGATGCCTCCCTCCAGACGGCGTTAGGGCCAGAGGTCAGCGAGGCTGAAGGTGATTGCGTCGAAGGGAGGGATGCAAACTGGGGCGTCTTCTTTGGCGGTGCCGATCAGCACCCACTGGCCTTTGCGCAATTCGAAGGCTTCCATTGTGCGGTCTGCTGGGTCCACGAACCAGAGGTGGCGGATGCCTTCGCGGGCGTAGATGGGGCTTTTGCCGTTCAGGTCTAGGCGTCGCGTTGACGGCGAGAGAACCTCGCAAATCCAGTCCGGGGCCAATGTGAGGAACGCCACACCGAGGTACTCGGGCATCCGCTTCCTGCGCCAACCCGCCGAGTCCGGCACGACGATGTCCTCTCCGAGGTGCAGCTCGGGTTCGTCGAGGATCCACCATCCGCCCGGCCCGCCGCGCCCGAACTGGAACCAACTCGAGAGGTTGGCGCCGAGGGAGGACTTTGCTAACGCCTGGAGCGGAGGGGGCCTAGGGTTCGTGTAGAGCACACCGACAACCTCGGCAACGTGGTTTGTCGGTGCCTCCATCACATCTTGGTAGCCTGCCCTGGCGGGCATAGGGCCTACCCCCCAAGCCAGTCGTTGAACCTCGCTCTTCGCTTTTCGTGGAAGGCGCGGACGCCTTCTCGGGCGTCGGGGTGGTGGTCGGAGATGGCGGTCTTGGCAGCGATCTCGTCGAGGCTTTGCTCCCAGCTCATTTCGGCGGCGTTGTAGATGGAGCGCTTGAGGAGGCGCATGGAGACTTGCGGCCCTTCGGCGAACTCCGTCGCCATTTCCATCGTCGCGTCTTCGAGTTGATCGGACGGTACCACTTCGTGCACGAGGCCGAGTTCGAGCGCTTCTTCCGCCTCGATGATGCGCTTGCGCATCATGAAGTCCATGGCGCGGGAGACGCCCAGAAGCTGCACCAGGAGGTATTGGCCGCCCTCGTCGGGCAAGAGGCCAAAGCGGAGCGTGGCGCTGCCCATGCGCACGCCTTGCGAGGCGATGCGGAAATCGCAAGCGAGGGCGAGGGAGAAGCCGGTCTGGATGGCGACGCCGTTGATGGCCGCGATGGTGAGCTTGTCGAGCGAACGCACCTGCGTGTTGACGCGCTGGGAAATGGTCCTCAGGCCATTGTAGGTGCCGAGGTTGTTGTCGTGGCCGTGGGCGATCTTCGGCGTGAGGGACTCGCCCGGAATGCTCGTGCTCTGGTAGCCCTTGAGATCGTCGCCGGCACAGAACGCGCGGCCGGAGCCGGTGAAGACCACGACGCGCACGTCGTTGTCCATCTGCGCCTGGGTGACCGCCTCGACGAGGTCGCGCTTGATCGACGCGGTGAAGCCATTCAGGCGCTCGGGCGTGGTGAAGCGAAACCAGGCGATGCCGGGCGAGCGCACCGCTACGTTGAAACCTTTGAAATCTCCGGTGTCCATCAGCCTTGTCCTTCCTCCCTTGGGGGGTGTTGCGTCCTCGTTCCACCGAGGCGCGCGTGGCGTTAAAAAAGCTCCGGCACTTCGTGGTGCGGGATGAGTCGTTCGAGGCCTATGGCGACGAGTTGGTCGCGCACGAAGGCGACGATTTCCGCGGTGGATCGCATTCTCAGAACCCGCGCCAGGATGCGGCGGCAGTCGCGCAGCGAGACACTGCGGATCACCAGCTTCACCCGCGGCAGGTTGGTGGCGTTCATGGAGAGCACGTCGTAGCCCATGCCGACGCACAGCAGCGCACCTTCCGGGGTGCCGGCGAGCTCGCCACAGATACCGACCGGTTTTCCTTCCGCATGGCAGTCCTTGACGATTTCGCGCAGGGCGATGAGCACCGACGGGTGCATCTCCTGAAAAAGGCCGGCGACGCGGGCGTTGTTGCGGTCCACCGCCAGCATGTACTGGGTTAGGTCGTTCGATCCCACGGCGAGGAAGTCGAGCTCTCGGGCGAGGTCGCGGGTGAGATAGACCGCTGCCGGCACCTCGATCATCACGCCAACTTGCGGCGGCTTCACCTCGAAGCCTTCCTCGCCCACCTCTCGGTAGGCACGGTCAATCAAGGCGCGGGCCTCCGCCACTTCGTCGAGACTGCTCACCATCGGCAGCATGATGCGGAGGATGCCTTCGAGCCCCGCGTTGGCCTTGATCATGGCGCGCACCTGGCCCAAGAAGATCTCCGGGTGGTCCAGCGTCACCCGAATGCCGCGCCAGCCGAGGAACGGGTTCTCCTCGCTAATGGGAAAGTAGGAGAGCGACTTGTCGCCGCCGATGTCGAGCGTGCGCATGGTCACCGGACGCGGTTCGAACGCCTCCATGTGCTCCCGGTAGATGATGCGCTGGTCCTCTTCCGTCGGAAAACGGTCTCTGGTCGCAAACGGCACCTCGGTGCGGAACAGGCCGATGCCTTCGGCGCCGCGGTCCAGCGAGCGCGAGATTTCGCCGACGAGGCCGACGTTTACCCAGAGATTGAGCTGATGGCCGTCGCGGGTGACACTCGGCAGTTCCTTGAGGGCGTCGAGTTCGACCGCAAGTCGATCCTCCTCCTCGGCGAAGCCGTTGTATTGCGCCCGCACCAAGGGCCCGGGCGAGACGAACACCTCGCCGTAGTGGCCGTCCACCACCATGGGCTGGCCATCGACGCGGAAGATGGGCATCTCCACCACACCCATCACCGTCGGAATGCCGAGCGCCTGGGCGAGGATGGCGCCGTGCGAGAAGTTCGAGCCCCGCACCGAGACGATGCCGCGCAGCTTTTCGCGGGGCAGTTCCGCCATCATCGAGGCAGTGACCTCGTCCGACACCAGAATCATGTCGTCCGGCAGCACCACCTCTGTGCGGCTGATGTCTTGCAGATAGGCGAGCACGCGCTGGCCCAAGTCACGCACGTCCGCGGAACGTTCGCGCAGGTAGGAGTCGGGCATCCTCTCGAAGGTGGCCATATGTTCGAGAATCACCTGCCTGAGTGCCCCTTGCGCCCACTGGCCCTGGCGAATGCGCTGGCGGACTTCGCCGGCGAGGGCGGCATCGTCGAGGATGTGCAGATACGCCTCGAAAAGCTCGCGCTCTTCCGGTTGCAGGCTCTTGGAGAGCTCTTCGTCAATACGTTCGAGGTCTTCGCGCACGCGGCGTATGGCTTCGTCGAAGACCCTGACCTCCGCCTCGATGTCGTCCGCAGGGCGATCCGGCACGGTGTCGAGGGACACCATGGGCTTGACCACCACGGCAGTGCCGATGCCGATGCCCGGTGCGCCGGGGACGCCTTGGTAGTTGGCTTCGTGGGCGTGGGTGTCGTCGCCAAACAGGTGCCGGATCTCGCCGGTGGCATCGGCATGGGCGACGATCCCGGCAAACTGCGCCGCGAGCGTGACGAGGAAGGCCACCTCCTGTTCGGAGTAACGGCGCGGCGGGTGGCCCTGCACCACCATCACGCCGAGCACGACGCGGTTGTGGATGATAGGCACGCCCAGAAAGGCGCTGAGTTCCTCCTCGCCGAGTTCCGGCACGTGCAAGTAGCGCCTGTGCTCGGTGGCGTCGCTCAGGTTGATCGGTTCTGCGCGTTCCACCACCAGCCCCACCAACCCCTCGCCGGGTGCGAGCGAGAGGCTGCCGAGGACCTCGGGATTGAGACCTTCGCTGGCGACGAAGCTGAAGCGGCCGGATGCTCGGTCCAACAGGTAAATCGAACACACCTCGGTGTCGAGGATCATGGAAACCCGCGCCACGGTGAGGTCCAGCGCGTGCCGGAAACTGCTGGCCGCGCCCACGTCCTGGACGATCTGCCGCAGCGCGTCAAGCATGGGCCGAACTCCCGTCGGCTGCTGGCTCGGCGAGCACGGCATCCCTTGGGCGCTCCACCCGCAGCATCGGCGCGAGTTCCGTGAGCGCGCGCCGATATACATCGCGCTTGAACGCCACCACCTCCGCCAGCGGATACCAATAACTGACCCAGCGCCAGTGGTCGAATTCGGGCTTTGGCGTGCGGTCTGTGCGCACGGCGTCGTCGCCGGCAAGCAGCCGCAGCAGAAACCACTTTTGCTTCTGCCCCAGAAAGCGCACCGTGGAGCCTTCAGCGGGTAGGGCTGCAGAGGCTGCAGAATCGGAGGACGACCGCCCGTCATCCCGCCGCCGGCGGGCCGTGGTTCGACGAGAGCCGTGTCGCCGCATGTAGCGTGGCAGCCGATAGCGCAGCCAGCCCGAAGTGGAGGCGACGATCTCCACCGCTTCGGGCTTGAGCCCCACCTCTTCGAACAACTCGCGGTACATCGCCTCCTTGGCGCTTTCGCCGGCATGAATGCCGCCCTGCGGGAACTGCCAGGCATCGCGCCCGCCCACACGCCGCGCCCACAGCACCTGCCCCGCATCGTTCTGGATGACGGTGCAGACATTGGGCCGAAACCCATGCCGATCGATATTCTCGGAACGATCCATCGCGCCCGATTGTTCCACATCGATGGGCGGATTGCTCTCAGGTCGACTTGCGGGAAGAACGAGCGTGCCTTCGGTTCGAGGCCGGCTAGGGAAGCTCTGAACTGGCGTTGCGAATCGCCGGTGTTGGGTTGTCGACGA
>VXSY01000239.1 GCA_009837725.1 Gammaproteobacteria bacterium
TTCCTTCCGCGTCAGCGACTCGGCGTCCCCGGCGGGGTGGGAACTCCGAAGGCCCCAGAGTCGGCCAGCGCGCCTTGTGGCAGTCGCCTAGCTCTGCCTCCAAAAGCTCCGACGCCAATGGACCTAGCCTTCGTAGGTCCAGTTGGCCGCTTTCTCCAGTGCGTTGGCGCGGGCTCTTGCGCCGCTAAGTTCTTGGGGGTGGGTCGCCAGACGTTCCGCCCAATCGAGGGCCGTGGTTGCTTCCTCGAAGCGGCCGGCCTCCGCGAGGGAGCGGCCTAGATAGATGTACGCGAGGGTGAAGGATTCGTCGATGGCGACGGCGCGTTGGAAGCGCTCGATGGCCTCGTCCCAACGCTCCCGGGCACCCTCGATGATGCCGGCTTGATGCAGGAGCTGTTCCGGCGTTTCGGGCCCGTATTGCAGTGCCCGATCGAAGGCCGCGACGGCTTCGTCGTAGCGACGTTGCTGCATGAAGATGCGCGCCATCTGCTGGTGCGCCCACGCTTGCGCGGGGTAGGCGGCGATCGCGGCATCGAGGTGACCGAGCGCGGTTTCGAGCTCCTCGCGGTGGTAGTGAATGCTCGCCAGCACGTTGTAGTAGCGGTAGTACTCCGGGTCCACACCGAGCCCGTGCTCGATCAGTTCAAAGGCGCGTTCGGTGTTGCCGACGCGGCCGTGCGCCATGGCGAGGTTGGACACCACCGCCGGGTCCTCCGGCGTCGCCTCGAACATCGGCTCGAGCACCGCGACCGCTTCCTCGAACTGGCCGGAGTTCAAGAGCCCTTCGGCATGCACCAGCCGCCCGCCGTGGCTGGCGAGAAACTGCCACTTCGGCTGGTGCCGTTCGTCGCGCCATTGCATCGGCGTTGCGTCCCTGCCGCGGGCGAGGGCGATGCGGGCATCATCGGTCATGCCCACCGCCTGATAGGCACGGCCCAGCAGGCGCTGGATGTGCGGGTGGTTGATGTGGGAGAGCCCCTGCAGCAGCTCCAGCGCCTCCTCGTGCTGCTGTTTGCCCATCAATGCCTGGGCGATTCCCGCAATCGCCGGAGCGCCGGCGCCGAGTTCCTCGGCACGTTCGAAGGCCTCGATGGCTTCGTCGAAGCGCCCCAGGGCACGCAGCCAGCTTCCCCGCCACAGCCAAGCCGGCACGTATTGATCGTCGAGCTTCAAGGCGGCGTCGAGGACGCGCACTGCCTCATCCGTGTCGCCGAGCTTGTACATGAGCTGGGATTGGAAGTAGGGCCACAGGAACTCGCCCGGCTCCAGCGCCCACGCCTGGGCGTAGGTGGCGATGGCGGCTTCCTGGAAGTCGTTCATCTCGTAGGTCATGCCGAGCTCGCCCCGCGCCTCACCAGAGTCGGGCGCCGCTTTGGCCCTCGCGATCACCTTGGTGAGCATTTCTCCAAGGGCGATGTCACTCTCGTTGTAGTCCACGAGAAGCACTTCGGGGTTCGGCGGCGGCGGCATGGCGGCATTCGGGAACGGCTCTTGCTCGCAAGCCGTCAGCACGACTGCGACGCTCAGCAGCAGTGATCCGACCGGCCCAAGGGCGACGTGCTTGCCATTGGCAGGTTGCGTCAACGGTTCGTGTTTCCTGCTAGCGAACGGGACATCAAGCTTGCCTCACATCAACTCGGCTTGCCATGCCCACCGCAACGCAACAGAAGACCGACACCACAGCGGGTGTGAGACATCTCCTACGGTGTGTAGGACGAAATGTTTGTGTGTCTAGCCGTCCGGCAGGAGAGCGCACTTGCGGCGGTCGTCGGTGTTGAGTTCGACGCGTTCGCAGCGGATGCGGTTGGCGGTTACGGCGCGTTTGGAGGGGCCGATAATGCGGTAGCGTTCGCCGAAGAGGCTCGAGACCTTTTGCACCTCGACTCGGTCGCCTTTGCGGATCTTGCTCTCGCGCCAAACGTCGCCCTCAAAGAGGACTCGGTCGTCCACGGCGATCAACTGGCGGTCACGCACTAACTTGCGCTGGGCCGTCACCTCGCCGGTGAAGTGTTCGGGGATTTCGAGCACCGTGCGATCCACCGTGGTTCGGGTGATCGCCACTTCGCTGAGCGTGGGTTCCTGCGGCTCGATCGTGGTGTCGCTCATGGGCTCGGCCGCCTGGTCGGCAGTCTGTGCCGGAAGCGGTTCGGGGGCAGTGGTCGACTGAGGTCGGTCTCGCTTCAGGAGACCCGTCACCCGGCCCCATATGCCACGGCGGGGTTCTGCTTCGGCTTCGGCAGCAGTCACGGCTTTCGGTGCTTCCGCACGGGCCGGTTCGGCTTCCAAAGCCTCGGGAACAGCGAGTGTCCGGCGCAGGGTCTCGGCGGCAGCCAAGCACTCCTGCCGTTGCTCGGCGTTCTCGATTCCAACGCAACGCGCCTGAAGCTCGCACACGGCTCGCTCCGCTTCGGGCACGGAGGCGCACGCGTCACCCCATGCGTTCGTCAGCGAAACACCTGTGAACGCGAAGCAGAGGCCAGAAAAGAAAAAAGCTCGGCGAAGGGGCTGCCTTCGCCGAGCCTGGGAAAGAAAACGACGGGAGGGAAAGCGGCCGGATGCGCTGCTTTGCGGCATCGAATCCGGCCTGACCTATATACCCTCCGCTACGTCAGACAGCTTCGATCAGAAGCCCACCGTGAGGCGCATGAATGCGATGCGTCCCATGATGTTGTCGACGTAGGTGTCGTAGCCGACGCCCGAAGGCATCGGGTCGGGGTTGGCGTTGAAGATGTTGCGCATCGAGAGGTTCAGCGACGCGTAACCGAAGCCCATGATGTCGGGCCGGGTGTACGTGTAGCTGGCGTCCCAATAGTGACGCGAGTCGATGCGGCAGTACGGGTTGCGGTCTTGGTCGGCGCAAACCTTGTCTTCGGCAAGCGTCACGACCTCGGCACCGTCGGTGCCTTCACCCGCGCGGGGCTGACCGTTGACCCAAGTGCCGGAGAGGTCGAAGCCGCGATCGTCGTTCAACACCTCATCCCACGATGCCATCACGTCGCGCAGGCTAGAGTGCCAGCGGACGCCGAACTGGGCGATGTGATCGCCATAGAACCAGCGCACGTTCGCATTCACGCGCCACTCCGGCGTTGCCGGCAGGCTCCAGAACAGCTCGTTTAGGCTCCGGATGTAGTGCACCCCGTTGTTGCGGTTGCCGACGCCATCGACGCGGATGCCGCCGTAGGCGTGGCCGCTGTCGGCGGTGAACCGGACGATGCTCATCTCCACCATCTGCGTGGCGCTCATGGACAGCGCGAAGCTGCCGTAGTCGCCGCCGATGTAGGGGATGGACTCCGCCTCGAAGCGATACCGAGCACCCCAGATGATGCTGGTGGTGGTCTGCTCGCCTTGGTTCGTCCACGGGGAGTCAACCTGCTCGAGTTGCAGGCCGTCGATGCCACCGCGGATGATGGCGCTGCCGGCTACGCCCGTCTCGTGGTTTTGTACCCACGAGATGGCCGCCTGACGACGACACTCCAGCTCAGCCGCCGACGTGTTGGCGAGGTACTCACCCACGTTTGAGCGGTCGGTGCGCTGTTCGTTGTCGTAGTCGAGCTCCGTTCCCGGGCAAATCTCGCGAGCGTGCTGCGTGAAGCCGATGCCCGCTGCGCTGATGTTGGAGCTGGCCGCAAAGCGGTCAACCCGACCGTTGAAGTCCACCGTGGTGTAGTCCACGTCGAAGTTCAGGTCACCGTCCAGGAACTGCAGCGAGAGGCCGAAGTTGTAGAGGTCGGAAACCTCTGCATCGAGCTCCGGTGCCTCCGAGTCCGGCGTCAGCACGTTGGGAACAACGCCGCCATCGCCGGCATCCGCGCAAGCAGCCAGTTCAGGCATGTTGTCGCAGATGTAGTCGGACAGGCTCCGCACGGAGCTTGAGTAGCTGCCTGACTGCGCGATCGACGGGTTGAAGAGCTGGAACATCCCCGGCAGCACGTAGCCTTGCGTGAGGCTTGCGCGCAGCGCGAGGAAGTCGAGCGGCTGGTAACGAATCGCCAGCTTCGGAATCACGGTGTCGAAGTTCACCTTGCTGCCAGCAGTGCTGTAGCCACCGCGAGCTTCGAATTCCGCGTAGCGAGCCGCGACCTGGGCTTCCATCTGGCCCCAGAAGTCATGGTCCACCAGCGGCAGCGAGAACTCGACGAAGACCGCGCGGGTTTCTTCTTCCGTCAACTGGTAGTTGATGGACGTGTTGCCCGACCAGGGGTCGAAGTCTGCCGTGCCGATACCGAGGCCAATGGCGCCCATGGCGTCGGGACGGAACTCTTCCGATTCCTGCCGCCAGTGGATGCCTGCCGCGATGCCGACCGGCTGGTCGTTCCAGGGCAGGTCGTAGATCGAGCTGTTGTTGGCCACCAAGTCGATGATGTGCATGCCGATCGTGCGCTGCATCTGCGAGAGGTGGATGCCGGCGAAGCGGTTCTCCTCCTCCGTGTTCACCTCAGCGGCGTTCGGATCCCGCCATGCGGGCTGGAGTTCGCCGTCTTCGGTGGTCGCGAGCCACGCCGTGCTGAAGGGGTTCCAGCACTGATCGCCGAACGGACCTGCCTGACAGCGAAGTGCGGCAATCGTCATGGGCCATGCGGCTTCCATGCGATCGTCCGTCTTGCGGCTGATCTGCCAGATCCAGTCTGCGTCCACGATCCAGTCGGTGTCCGGAATGTCAACTTCCATGCCGAGACGGAGCCGGAAGTTGTCGATCGTGGTGCGATCCTTCCAGGTCATGTCGTCGTTCAGCCAGGGGATGTTGTTGTTGTAGGGCTGCTTCGGCGTGATGTTGTTGTCATGCCAGGCACGCACGTCCTCGAACAGGCGAACACCGCCATTGCCCAGGGTATCCGGGTCGAAGCGGTCGGGAATGCCGTCGCCGTCCATGTCCATGGTGTCGGAGAGCAGCACGACTCGGTACTCGGGGTTCCGCGTCAGGCCAAAGTCGGCATCGGGAATGCCGTCGCCGTCCGCGTCAACACCGGTGGTCCGGTCGGGAATGCCGTCACCGTTGGCGTCCTGCGCAAACAGCATCATCTCGCCCGGCTCTTCCAGGTAGTCGTAGCGGCCGTTGCCGTTGCGGTCGTCGTAGTTCAGGTACGAGTCGGCATGGATACCGCGCTCGAGGAAGGTGTCGGCGGCGCCGCCAGCATCGGCGGAGAACATCGTCCGAACCCATTCTTCGCGCTGCGCCCAGCGATCGTTCCACTCGTCGCAACCGTCAAGCGCGAGGTAGTCGCAAGCGCTCGAACCATCCGCATAGGCGCGGAAGGGGTTGCCGGGGTTGGAGCCGACCACCATGGCCGCCGTCGGGCCGTTGGAGGCGCGGGAGTTCCAGTCGTCGAGACGAACCGAGTAGTTGCGCGTGTTGAAGTCGAGCCGCGAAGTCACCAACTCACCACGTACCTTCACGTAGTCGTTGAACTCGTGCTCGAAGTAGGTCATCGCTGACTCTTGGTTGCGCTCCTCGCGGATGTCGGCCTGGTCGCCGATCGATGCGCGGCAGTCCTGCGGCTCACCAGCCGGATAGCCTTCCTGGCCGTTCCATGCAGACCAGCCATCGAGCTCACCCACCATGAAGCCGTTCAGGTAGTTGCTCGGCAACTGGTTGTCGGTGTAGCCGAGGTTCTGCTCGGAGTTGTCCCAGCCACTGATCGTGGTGAACGGATGGTCGGCCAGTTCCGGATATGGCAGCACGCCGCCCTTGCCGGTACGAATGTCGTCGCGGCGCGGGTCATCCGGAGGCAGCGGCGGACGGAACGGCGTGTAGTCGTTGCCGCCACCGAAGGCGTAGCCACAACCTGGATCTTGCCGGAAGGCCGTCCAGATGCCGCCCGACTGATCCGGGTCGCTGTAGCCGGTGTAGGGCAGCATGTTGTCGCTGAGCTGCGGGCCACGCCATGCGCCCCGACCGCCCTTGCGCGAACCCATGAAGTGGATCGGCACGACGCCCGGGTCGTTGATGTCATAGACCGGCGAGAAGACGCCGCCAGCCGGGCCCGCTGCGGGAATCGAGTTCGATTGGTCGCTGCGAGTCGGCGAGTAGCGTTCTGCCAGCCAGCCACCGGTGTTGCCCCAGCCCCAACGCTGTGCGTCGGGCAGTCGGTACCAGATCGCGTCCACGGATGCGTTCGGCGAAAGCTCGCCGCTCGAGCCGCGGTGCGGGATCAGGTATTCGCCGGGATGCGCCCAGGGACGTTCCTGATACGGGTGCAGATACTGCCCCGTCCAGTTCGCCGAGCTGATGACGTAGTCCGGGCGGTCCGTCTGCTTCATCCGCGCCTGGTCACGAATCTCCAAGGCAAAGATGATGCTGGTGCGGTCGCCCTGTGCGCCCGCTAGGAGCCCCATGCGCTTGGCCGGCGTGCCGTTTTCGATGGGCTGCGAATACTCGTAGTTCACCATCAGGCCGTCGAAGTCCTTGCGCGGCACCAGGTTGATGACGCCGGACACTGCCGATGCGCCGTACAGCGCCGAGGCGCCGTCGAGAATCGTCTCGATGCGGCCAATGGCGATGCCGGGATACATGTTGTTGAGGTCCGAACCTGCGCGTCGCGTCGACGAGCCGATGCCGGTGACGCTGGCAGGCACGCGGTGCCCGTCCATCATCGTCATCGTTGCTCGCGTGCCGAGACCGCGAAGGTTGGCCCACGTTTCCGCGCCCTGCTGGAATTGCTGGTCGTCGGCACCGTGGAACTCGGTGGTTGCCGTCTGGGCGTTCACACCGATCTGGAACGTCTGGTCGAAGACGATGTCCCCGAGGTCAGACGTTCCCGACAGAGAGAGGTCGACCGCGTCGACGATGTCGCGAGGCGATGGCAAGTCGAAGTTGTCGCGCCGGATGTAAGACCCGGTTACGACCATCTCCTCGACGTCCTCGTCCTCCTCCTCGTCGCTTTCGTCCTCTTCGGCCGCCTGCGCATTCACGACGCTAAACGCGAGCATGAGTGCGGTCGACAGCCGCAGTGAGTGCTTAAGCCATTTCATGAAACCGTTTCCCCTCGATTTCCTTGGGTTAGCTTCTCGCGCCGCTCGCGCCCGTATCGAGTCCTGCGCAACGCCGGCTAGCAACCGGAACTGCAAAAAACTCGGCCACGGCATGCGCCGGTGCGGTCGGTCCTTCCCCGACATGGGCGCTTTTACGCGTCCAAATGCCACTTGTCAAGGCGCTCTACAACAATTTGTGACAAATCTGCAACATTTTCATTCCGAGGCCTTGGGAACCCGCGACGATGGCACCGGCCGCGGCCTTGACCGGCGAGGGCATCTCGCAGTCGCAGGCGGCCGTCCGAGGGGCGTGGGCCAAGTCCTTTGGCGCAGACTCCCTTCAGCCGCCTTGCACGCGCCGGCAAGCGCAGGACGCCCTCGCTCGGGGAGCCGTTGGCGCCGCTACGGAAGCGGCGGCTGCCACCATGCGGAGCCGGCGGCGAACGGTCGCTCGGGTGCCCTCCCCGACGTCACCGCATCCAGGATCAGCCGCGCATCCTCGTGGTCGCCGTGGCTCTTGGCTATGCGCATTGCCTCGAGCGGCTGGGCCGCGCGCAATGCGAACGCCAGCGTCATGCGCGTATCGGCATCGTCGCGCACCTTCAAGAGCGCCCGGGCGCGGACGAGGGCCACGTCGGCATCGCCGCAGAGGGCCTCGGTGCGCGCCGCCACCAAGTGCGCTTCGCCGGAAGCCGGCGCGAGGCGCAGCGCGCGAGCTAGCGGGGCGCGGGCCTCGGCGCACGCCCCCTGCGCTAGCCGCGACATCGCCAGCCAATAAAGGTGGCTTGCCTGCTCCGGTTCTGCGCCGGCGAGTTCGGCGTAGCTGCGCTCCGCCTCCGCGTGTGCCCCTTGCTGCATGGCGAGGCTGGCATGCAGCGCTCTCGCCGGCGTGCCGTCAAGCGACAAGATGCGTCGGCTTTCCTCAAGCGCCGCGGCGGGCCGACCGTGGCGCACGAGTGCCCGAGCAAGAGCGAGCCCAACGCTTGCGTCGTTCGGCGCCAGGGATGTGGCCTGGGTGTACGCCTCAATGGCCGCGCCCACATCGCCCCGTGCTTCCGCGTTCGTCGCCGCCTCTACATAAAAGCGGGGGTTCAGGCTGAGGGCAGCGACTTCGAGCAGGAGCGGGTCATGCACCGTCGGCGCCGCCCGGCCCCGCCGCCCAAGCCAGCGTTCGGCACTTTCGTCATTGCCGAGACGCCGTTCGACGATGGCGAGCTTGTAGGCAAGCCGGCTCGCTGGCTCGGTCTGCCACGCGCGTTCGAGGAGGCTCAAGGCCTCAGACCACTCTTGCGCGGCGATGGCGGCGTCCGCGAGCGCTTCAAGCGCCGCCGCAGAGGCGCCGTCTGCGGCAAGGGCTCGCCGCAGGTGGGTGGCGGCGCGTTCTGCGTCGCCACGGTCGACCAGCAACGTGCCAAGCCGGTAGTGCGTCAGCGCATGTTCGGGTTCGATTTCGAGCGCGGCGCGGAAGTCCTCGGCAGCGCCATCGAGCAGCCCACGATCGCGACGCACAACGCCGCGAAGGTAGTGCCAGCGAAACGCCCCTGCGATTTCCGCTGCCTCGCCACCTGCGGCCAACCGGGCGTCGGCAATCGCTTCGCCGTACAGTTGCTCGGCTTCCACGAGCAACTGCTGGGCGTGGTGAAACATCGCCAGCCGCCCATTCGCCGCCGCCCGCACGGTGGCATCGCCGCTCGCAAGTCCCTCGCGTTCATCCGCCCAAGCCGCCGCAACCGGATCGACCAAGTGCGGTGGCAGCGGCAGCGCGGGGTCCGGCTGCGCCGCGTGCACGGCGACGCCGCACGCCATCGCCAAGGCAAACCGCACGCGCCACACCCGACGCGACGTCGCTGTCGGCCAAGTCTTCATCGCCGCAAGAGCATAGGCGCTCACCCAGTCACGCATAGCGACGGCGCCGCCAGGCTTCACTGCCCATAGGCGCCGAGCGCTTCGAGCTCCTCCACCGCGTCCACGCCCATGTAGGTGACGTACTTCCACTCCTCCGCAAAGTTGCAGCGAATCTTCGTCAGGTGGGTTCCCGCCTGCTTGCCGCGCAGGCAGTTGACCCCGGTGGCCTCGCTGCCGAACTGCGCCGTGTACGCGGCGATGATGCCGTCGAGGCGCGAGTGCAGTTCCGGCGGCACGTGCGAACGCAGCTCGTTCAGGCGGCTCTTGACCGAGGGCATGGTGGTGCCGGACGCCGCCACGCCCATCCAGCCCATACCCGAGGCAACATCCTGCTCGACGTCGCCGAGGCCGAGCACGAGGATTTCGCCGAGCCGAGCCTGTGCCATCTTGAAGCCACGCTTTGCCGCCGCAAGGAGATGCGGCGCGGCTTCGTCGTAGCGGTGCTGGAGGTAAAGCTGGCGGCCTCGTTCGTTCGACAGATGCGTGTCGAGCATCATCATGGCGATGGCTTGGGCGGTGCCGTCGTCGGGGTCCGCCGTGATAATCATCTCCTCGTCCGCTTCCGGCAACGCAGCCCCAATGCCGTCCGTTGAGGCCGATGCCGAAACACCGTCCGCCGCCTCGCCTTCACCGAGCGCGAGCGGCCCCGGCAGGCAGGCAATCAGGATGCCAGCCAGCAATCGCTGGGCGGTGCTCAAGAAAGAGGCACGACAGGAAGGGTTCCGAGCTGAAGCGTCTTTGGTCATGGGCTGCTCCGCAAGTTGTGGAACCGCCACCGTGGCGCAGCGCAAGGGGGTTCCAGCCTGTCAGGCGATTTTCCTACACGAACTGCAGACATTGGCTAGGCAAACCCCGCGCCCTTCGGAGCCTTCGGACCCTGCCGTTCCATTGCCGGCCGTGCCCGCGCATACTCCAAAACCGTGAATGGCGTGCTACCGTAAAGCATCAGGCACCAAATCCTTGGGGAGGGATGCGACATGCGATGCGCGTTTGGTTTGGTTCTTGCGTTTGCCGACCGTTTCCGGCGCGGCCGCTTTGGTCGCGCGGCCACCGTGGCGGCATTGGCGACGGCTCTCGCGAGTGTCGGCTCGCTCGCCGGCGTACTCGACACGATCAGCATCGTGTCGAACCCCGGCAGCGACGGCACCTACTCGTCGGACGGCGAGGACAGCACGATCATCTTCCGCGCCACTTGGGTCGAGAAGGTCAGCGTCCGCGGCGCCAACCTCATTTTCGTCATAGGCGACGAGGAACGCGAGGCGTTCTGCCCGCAGACGGGTGACTGCGACACATGCCCCGTGTTCAACTTTGAGTGCACGTACGAGGTGCAGCCTGGGGA
>VXSY01000051.1 GCA_009837725.1 Gammaproteobacteria bacterium
GCCTTGGGGATTGGTACGCGAGAGCATAGGCGCTGCCGTAGCCAGCCGCTGGCTGGATTGGGCAACGATCGACGAACGCGAGGACGGCTTCGAAAACGCCGGTCGCTGGAAACTGAAACGACCATCAGAGACACCCCCCCCGCTAACACCCGAGTCCAATAACACCGTGGAGTTGGACCCCAACCAGAGCGAAGACCTTGCGGACAAGGCCCCCGAACTACTCGAGGCAAGCGCCGGCCACGACCTTCGCTTCCGCTTGGAAGTGACACTCGCAAGCGACGCGCCCGCAGAGATGCGGCAGAGAATCGATGGGCTTCTGGCCGAGGTGGAGCCAGAGCTCAAGACCACGCAAAGGAGTGAATGAGGCGTTGGAGGCCTACGTCTGGTCTCATGCGGACCGACACTCCGGCACCATCCTGATACCGGCCGCCCAAGCCCCGTTGGGTGCCGCTAGTAGGGGGACGCCAGCGATGTGGACCTCTGGTGTCCTTCCCGCTGGCGGCTTCCGTCACGCGTCTCAATCACGAACACTGTACATACCATCCGTTGCCTGCACCTCGTGGCAATGATTGCGCTCCGGGGTGTAGGGTCAGACAACGTGCCCTCTGCCAGCTTGATCTACATCGCGAGGTCCGCCAGCCTGTCGAGGAGATTCCGGTAATGCGGGCACTGGTCTTCAAGTCTGGTGTCGCTAACTGCGTGCTTCTCGCAGAACCGTTTCGCCGGCCGACCGACTTATCCGTTTGGAGCGTCGCCGCAGTGGACGGCGATGCTCGGCCCGGCCCAGCGAAGCACCTCACCGAGAGCCCAGCGCAGCTAACTCCTCGGCCAACATTCGCAGGCTCATAGCTTCCACACCTGCGCCCTTCGGGACGCGCTCCTCGTGTCTGTGGAGGATTATGGCGCGGTCTGGCTCGACATCTTCGAAGGCGGTGCGGAGATTTCCGTCCATCGTTGCCAGACCGCGCTTGATTTCGATGGCCCAACGTTGGCGGTTTGGCAACTCCAGCACGAGGTCCACCTCGACCCCCGTAGCCGTGCGGTAGAAGCTCGGCGCTGTTCGTGCGGGGGCGGCTCGCAGGAGCGTCTCGATTGCGAAGCTCTCCCAGCTTGCGCCGGCGATTGGGTGACCGAGAACTGCGTCGGTGTTGTCGAGGCGGAGCAGGGTGTGAACGATGCCGCTGTCGCGGACATACACCCTTGGCGACCTCACCAAGCGCTTGCGGACGTTGGCATGGAAGGGCGGCAGGCGGCGCACCAATAGGAGGTCCACCATCAGGTCCAAGTAGCGCGCCACGGTCTTGCCATCTACGGCGAGTGATCGAGCGACGGGCGAGGCGTTCCACAGGGCCCCCTGGCTGTGCGCCAGCATGGTCCAGAATCGGCGCAGCGTTGCAGCGGGAATGCGCGGGCCTAGCTGTGGGATGTCGCGTTCGAGATACGTGCTGATGAAGTTCTCGCGCCAAAGCACGCTGGCGCGTTCGGTCGGCGCCAGCAAGCTGCTCGGGAAACCGCCGCGAATCCAGAGGCGCGTCTGCCCGCTTGGCTCGAGTTCGCGGATGTCGAACGGGCCGAGTTCCAGCGTGCCGATGCGACCAGCGAGGGTTTCTCCTGTTTGGTGCAGGAGTTCGATGGAGGCAGAGCCCAAGAGCAGGAACTGGCCCGTGTGTTCGCCTTGCCGGATGCGCTCGTCGACGATTCCCCGCAGAACCTGAAAGAGCTCGGGCACGCGGTGAACTTCGTCGAGGACGACCAATTGGCCTCCAAGGCTTTCGAGGTAGGCGCCGGCATCGTCGAGCCTGTCGAGATCGGCCGGGCGTTCGAGGTCGAGGTAGGTCGCGTTTCCCTGCGAGTCTGCAATCGCACGTGCCAGCGTGGTCTTGCCGACTTGGCGTGGGCCCACCAATACGACGGCCGGGAATACCGCGAGGTGTTCCTGCACCCGGGCGCGGAGCAGTCGGTCTATCTCACTTGGCACGGCCTCGCTCCCTAGCTAAAAGATTGCAAATCCCGCATGATTTTCCTGATTTGCAATCATACGGACGGCACTCGGACACTACAAGGGGCCGTGGTTCCAGGCGCTGGCGGCTTTCGGAGGAGAGGATTTGCATTCCCTGGCAGCTAAGCGGGATTTGGGCTCCGCGCAGTCTGACGCAGACAGGCAACGCAGGCGTTTGACTAATCCCCACAAGCTCCCATTTCGTGGGGTGGTGAGCGAAGATTGGCCTCCAGAGATGCGACCTAAATCCAATCCTCCCGTTGGCGCTGGACGTAGTTGTCGGCGCCTTCATCCGCCCACAGCTCCTTACCGAGACCGCGTAAGGCCAAGACGGCATCTTGAGTGCTACCGTCCATCGTTGGCGCCAAAGTGTCGCGTTGCGCAACGCTCGAATCCCGGCACGGCGGTGAGATCTCACTCACGCTGGGCATGTCCTTGCCAGTATTCCGCTTCTGTCGGCAAGGGCCGTCAGGGCTATGGATATTTTGAAGCCTCTGTTCGGCTTGGGGTCGCGAAAAATCACCATGGATCAGGTTCGTATGTCAAGAGTCTATCGTTCGATGCACAGTCGCCCCACACCGGGTCGAAACAGCGTCGAACAGGCAGCACACGCTGACAGCGGCAAACGGCCCGCATCCACGCAGGCCAGCCCGTTGCAGCCTCGGCACGTCAGCGCGGCTCGCTCAATTGCGCAAGCACCCGGTCGTAGAACCTGCACAGAAGGGGATAGTCGATTGCCGGCGGCTGTGCCCCGTGAGGTGCTGTTCGAGCGCGTCGAGGATTTGGTGCCAACCTGCGGTAACCCCTGGGTTCCACGCCTTGGTTGCGCCGCCGGGGAACTGTTCGACGGACTCGCGGGTCATGCGGTCCTCGACGGCAATGCAAAAGCAGGGGGTGGCAGGCCCTTCCATGGGCTCGATGGCGAAGCGCCAGAACGCGCCGTCGGCGCTGTCGAAGCGGATGGCGTGTTCGGCGTGGCACTCGCCCAACGTGCCGGTCATCGGCGGCTCAGAGCGGAAGGCGTAGGGCGCCCCGACGGTCGGCTCGAAGCTGACGGGGAGAAACCACGCGCCAACTTCATCGGGGTCGGAAATCGCCTGCCAAAGACGCTCGCGGGAGACGTCGAATTCGCGGGCGATGCGGAATGTGGCGATGTCGTCGAAGTGCCCCATGCGGGGGACGAACTCGAGGAGCGCGGTCCAGCTACGAAAGCCGTATTCGCGCGCGAGCACGAACTGCGCGGACTGAAGACCGGGGCGATGGGCAGCCGCGAAGGACGCAGCCACGCGTTCGTGTGCGCGTGAGTCGCCCTGTTGCCAGCCCCGCAACAGTGCCTTGGCCTGCTTGCGCAGGTTGTCGATGTTGGGGCCGTGGGGTGAAGCCATGGCAAACCTCCCTGGCGGGCGGCATCCGCGAACCGACCGCGACAAGAAGGTCGCTGCTTAAAAATGGCGGAGGGGCTTGGCCCTTCCCGCGGATTGGACACGTTCCGCCGGACGCGCTAGACCAGCCTATCAGATCGCGCCGCAGGATCCCGAATCAGCGACCGTTGCAGCGTGTACACCTTCGGGCCTGCGCAAACGCTGCGCCGGTCACCGTCGCCTCGGCACTTCCTTCTTAGTCGAAGCGAAGGCTTTCGACGATGCGTGCCGCAGAGGCGACTCCGGCAGAGTCTTCGAGGGGGTGCGCGGCTACGGACACGACTTGGCCACCGTGAGCCGCGAACACGGCCTGGGTGGCGAGGCGGACGCCGGCGGGCAGGTAGAGCCAGCGAATCTCCGCTCGGAACGCCGGCGAGCCGTCGGCTAGCGTCACGGCCTGATTCTTGGTCACCTCGAAGTCCGTGCCGATGCCGGTGGCTTCTGCGCCGCTTGCCCAGGCCGCCGCCGTGTCCTCAAGCGTCACGTCGGACTCCGGTGCGACGCTGGCGCGGAAGGTGACGCCATCGGGTGTCGAGGCGGAGAAAACCTGATCCTCGGCGTCCGGCGCCACCGGCTGCGACCCCTCGGGGAAGGCGATTCTGAAGCCGGGGTCGCCTTCGTGGCGGTACTCAGCGAGCGCTTGCACGCGAGGCGCGACGTCGGCCTGCAGCGCAATGCGCGGATGCTCGTTTGGGGCAGTGAGGGCATTCAGCACCTCAAACTCAAGCCGAACCTCGTCCGCGGCCTGCGCCGGCCTCAAGGTCAGTTGCGTGCGACTGTGCGGGTCGATGTCCACGAGGTTCGCCTGCCCGGTGAAAGACTGACTGGCGGTGGTCAAGTGCCGCAGCCGCATGGGCGACTCCGTGTGGTTGGCGAGGGTAACCGAGACGACATCGCGGCTCGGGTGCCAACGAACGTCATCCAGCGTCAGCCCCGCCTGAAGCAGGGCTTGGAGGTGCGGCGGTTCGCCGATGAGCAGGTCCTTGAACCACACCACCGTGCGGCCCTCGAACAGGGCGCTCCTCAACGCCTCGGGCGAGCGCTCGTCCGCCAGCACCAGCGTCACGGGGCGATGGCCGCCGCCAGCGATGTTGTAGTCCCAGTCGACCAGGTTGTGTGTACGTCGGAGGTGCCGATCAAGACGAGCCCGTGTTCCAAGGCGATCCGATGCGACTCCTCGCTGTAGGTGCCGCCGTTGACGACCTCGATGCCGTGCAACTGATCGCTCGCAATGAGTTCTCGCTGGATCTCGGTGAGCTTGGTACGCAGGTTTGGCGTCGCCGGTGAACTCCACGAGTGGTTCCAGAACACGAAGGCGCCCTGTCGGTTGGCCGCCGCCACGGCTTCCTCGACCGGGAAGGAAGCCGCCTCGTCACGGTTCTCCATGGGGAGGAGTTCGTTGGCATCGTCGACAAAGACCGCGTTCATGTGCCCTGCCGGCGCGCTGCGGGTGATCTCTGAGCCGTTGATGACTATTAGGTCCGTCGCGGCGGCAGCAACGCGTGCCTCGTCGAAGGCGCTGTTGCGATCCGGATGCGGCAGATGAGCCCGGTGCGGTTGGTACTCGAGATGCTCCGTGACGGCGAGGGCATCAAGCCCGTCCCGCACGGCCTCGGCGACGCGGATGTAGGGCCAGACGTGGCCATCGGAAAAGACGCTATGGGTGTGCAGGTCGACCACCAAGGTGACGTGGTCTGCAGTGTCTGGAAACTCAATTGCGCGGCCATCCTCCTGGGTGTCGCCAGACACGCCACCATGGCCCCACGACAAAGCCGCACACGCGGCGAGGCCCACAGCGAGAACGCGCCCAAGGCGAGGGGACGCGAACGGCAATGGCCAGTCGTGGGCATCGTGAGCGGCGGGCTGCTTGGCAAGTTGCATGGTCGTCACCGGCGACGGACGGGGTGCGGACCATACTGGAATTCGCCGCCCGAAAGGCAGGCGCCAACGGGAGGCTCAAGAGCCTTCCGTCGTCGCCAACTCCTCCGCCAGCGCGCAGCAGCCTTGATGGTTGGGCAAAGTTGGAGCGGCGGCGTTATGCTGCAACTATGCGTTTCGTGCTTCAGTTCGCGCTTCCGGCGCTGGTCTTCGGCCTTGTGCTCGGTTGGGCGCTGCATGGCCGACGGAAGTCCATGCCGGACAAGATGGAGGACGAGGATCCAGCGGACGAGATCATGACCACGCGCGCCTTCATCGGCGTGATGGTGGCAGGCGGGCTGCTCACGCTGGGGGCGATGGTGGGGGTTGGGTACTTGCTGGAGTAGCGCGCTTCGCCGCCCGGCTGGGTCGGAGCGAGACGAATCCTCGTTTCTTCGCGTCGGCCTCGACAGCGCCGGGTTCCCTTCTTCCTTGGAACAAACGTGTAACACGTCGATGCTTGCACGATTTGACTCGAAGTGAGGGTCTTGGAGGGAAGGCAGGATGGCTTGCCTTCAAGCCTGTTCCTTGCGCGTCAGTGAGTCGGCGTCCTCGACGGTTGGTAACTCCAAAGACCTCGCGCGTTAGGTGGCCGCGGCGGCCTCCGGCGGCGGAACGTAGTCCTCGATCGGCCCGCTCCACCAATTGCAGAGTCGGCCGTCGGCGTAGGTCGTTGGGATTTGCGCCTTGAACCGGGCCATCCGTGCCCGCTTGTCGGTTTCGGGGCCGTGGATGGGTTGCATTCGGACTTCGATGGTCGAACGCATCGGGGCATCGGGGGCGGTGGTGGGGTCGGCGACTGCGGTGTGGAAGACGGTGCGCAGGTTCAGCGCTTCCTTGCGGGTGTCGTATTGACGAAAGAGCAGCACTTCGTCCGGCGTCATGTCCGGGAAGTAATACCATCGCTGGTGTGCACCGTGGATCAGGCGTTGGTCCACCACCTTCATGTATTGGCGGATGTTGCCGGTGTTCTGGCCGTCGCCGAAGACGATGTCGTCCGGTTTTACCGACGGGCTCGCGCACACGGCGAGCGGCATCATGCGGATGGTCCCACCATCGGCGCTGCGCCAGATGTTGATGCTCTCGAAATGGCGGTCGTCCGGGATGAGCCCCGCAAATCGGTCTTCCACCGCCGCGCTCATGTCGCTGTGAATGCCCTGGGCGTAGGCGCCGCCGCTGCCGTTGGGAGTGGGCTTGACGCCGCGCGGGCCTTTCTCGCCGCCGAAGCCGGTCCGGTACTCGTGGGCACCGCCCCGCACTTCGCCGGCGCCGGTAACGCGACGCAGAAGGTCGCGGCACTCGCCATAGAACGCGCTCTGGACGGCCTCGGTGTCCATCAGATCGACGATCGTCGGTGCCCGCACCAGTTCGAACCCGTGCGTGGCGAGGGTCGGGGCTGGGTTCAGCAGGCGCGCGTTGTGGACGGTGATGCGCTGACGGGTTCCGAGAGTGGCGAGGTCGTCGGAAGTTGCTGCGGAGTATTGATTCGGCACGCGGTAGCCCCGATGCCTTGGGTGGGCGAAGTTGGCGGTCGTGTCAATCGATGTCGGCACGGCGTTCAAGGACAGGGCGAAAGGCTGGCGTAGTACGCAGCGATGTCCTCTACGTCTTGGTCAGTGAGGGCCGCAACGAAGGGTTGCATGGTGGGTTCGACTCGTTCGCCGTCGCGGAAGGCGCGGATTTGCTTGGCGAGGTAGACGCCCTGCTGGCCGGCGAGGCTTGGCCAGAGGGGGTTGATGGAGATGCCGTCGCGGCCGTGGCAGGCCACGCACAGGGCGGCTTTGGCTTTGCCGGCTTCGGCATCGCCAGTAGGCTGGGCGCCGGCTGGTGCGCTGGTGAGGAGGCTGGCGGCCAGGGCCCCTGACGCCAAAGCCGTGAGGACGCGCCTTGCGGCGTGTTGCGGCGTACCCATTGCGTGCGTTGGCATCCTGCCCTCGACCCCAGAAGGCCCTCGGAACCCGAGGGCCCATCTCCGAGCGGGCGCCCATTTCGTTCTTGAACTCAAGGTCTCTTCCTTCGTGGTCTTGCCTTGCGGCGAATCGGGTGGCGCGACTGTCAGCCGCCACCGGCGGCCTTGGCCACCGCCCCGGCTGGTTGGGCGGCATCTTCGACAGCATCGCTGGCAGCCACCGCCTGGATCGGGCGGGTATCGCCGGCGCCGATCTTAACGAAGTCCACAAGCAACAACACGAGGCCTGCGGTCATGATGACGCCGAAGACCATGCGCCACCACATCGCCTGGATGAACCAGGGCTGGGTCTGGCCTTCGAAGTACGCCTGCCAGGTGGAGCCGCCCATGGCTCGCTCGACGAACGATTGCTCGTAGCCGGCGATCAGGAGCGCCATCGACATGCCCACCATCCCCACATGCAAGAGGGCAAGCGACCACTTCCAGCGCCAGCCCCCTTGTATGTCGCTGGACATCCACACGTCGCCGCGCAGCCTCTGGATGGTGAGGTAGATGAAAGCGACGATGATGGTGGTGTAGGCGCCGAAGAAGGCGAGGTGGCCGTGGGAGGAGGACCACTGCGTGCCGTGGGTGTAGAGGTTGATCTGCGGCAAGGTTTGCATGAAGCCGAACACCCCCGCGCCGATGAAGTTGCCGAAGGCGTGGGCGATGAGCCAGGCGAGCGCCGGGTGATTGCTCGAGCGGAAGTGGTGGCGTCCGGCGTCGTACACCGCATGCACCACCATCGCCACAAGGGGCACCGGTTCCAGCGCCGAGAAGAAGCCGCCGATGCCGAGCCAGTATTCCGGCGTGCCGATCCAGAAATAGTGGTGGCCGAGGCCCAGGATGCCGGAGCCAAACATCAGCGCCACCTCGACATAGAGCCAGGTGGTGACGATGCGCCGCCGCGCGCCCAAGGTCTTGATGAGCCCCCAGGCCATAATGCAGCCCACCAGCACTTCCCAGGTGGCTTCCACCCAGAGGTGAATCACCCACCACCACCAATACTGGTCCATCGGCAGGTTGGTGGTGTAGAACATGCCAGCGAGATAGAGGCCGGCGAGGGCGACGAGGTCCAGCACGAGGACGCCGGAGATGCCGCTCCAGCGACCGGCCACGAAGGTGCCGGCGACGTTGTAGAAGAACGCCACCATGCAGATCACGATGCCGATGTCGGCCCAGCGGGGCGCCTCGATGTACTCCCGGCCCTCGTTGATGAGCCAAAGCGTCCAAGCGTCGCCAGGGCCGCTTTGCACGAAGAGGTACACCAACACGACGATGGTCACGGCAACGGTCAGCACATAGAAGGTGGCGTTGGCGATCCAGACGCCGACGAGCGGCACCCCAGACTCGTCCTCCACCAGCCAAAAGATGGCGCCGATGAAGCCGTAGAGCATCCACACCACCATGGCGTTGATGTGCACCATGCGGTTGACGTTGAAGTCGAGCACGCCGAACAGGAAGTCGGGCGCGAGGAACTGCCAGGCGGCGATGAGGCCGAAGACGAGCTGAGCCAGGAACAGCACCATCGCCACGGTGAAGTACTTCACCGAGAGTTGTTGCGCGGTCGAGAGCTCCGAATAGTTGATCTTGCCGATCTTCATGACGCACCTCGCATGGAAAGTCCGGTGGCGGCGGCGGAAGTGAGCGGCGGCGGACTTTTTGTGGAGGGACGGCGAGGCTGCGCCAGAGGCGGGCTGGTTCCGAGCGCACGCGAGGCACCGGCCCGGCTTTGGGGCGCCGCCGCGGCTGGCGGCGTTAACGAGCCTTGCGGCAGTGGCTTGAACCCGGACGGGAAGCCGTTGGTGTCGATGGCGGACATCCACTTGAGATAGGCGATCACGGCGCGAACCTCGTCGTCGGTGAGCTCTTGGTTGGGCATCCGGCGGCCGGTGCCGTAGGTGCGGGCGTTGGTCGGCGGATCCTTCAGGAACATCGTCATCAAGAGCTCGCGGGCGTCTTCGTTGCCCCAGCCTGGATCGAGCCAAGCCTTGGTGAGGTCCGGCGCGTAGTAGGCGCCGTTGCCAAGAATCGTGTGGCAGTTCATGCAGTTGCGCGCCTGCACCGTGAGCTTGCCGTGGTCGACCAGGGCCATCGCTTCGGCCTCGGTCAGCTCTTCGCCGAAGAGCGGCGCGACCGGGCCGATGACAGGCACCATGCGGCGCTTGTCATCATCCATGACATAGCCGATGCGGTGGTTGATGACGGCATATGCAGGCACGCGGCCGGCTTCGCTGCCGGCCTCGATCACGGTGAGGGTGTGGAAGGTGAGCAGCACCAGCACCAGCGCCATGAAGCCGGTGACGAAAATGGCGCACTTGCGCCAGAAGTTCTCGCTTGCCCACCATTCGGTGCGGATGCCGGATTCACTCATGGCGGCTTACCTCGGTTTCGACTAAAGAGGGTTCTGCGGATGGATCGGCTCGGTCGGACGCAGGACTCTGCGCCGACTCCCCGTGCAAGGCAAGCGAGAGTCGCCAGATGAAGCGCGGGGCGATGAAGTAGCCGATCAGCAGCAGGCCCATGAGGGCAAGCCACCAACCGGCGAGCTTGAGCAGTGCCGAGAAGGCAACCGCGCAGCCACAGAGCAGGGCGTAGCACAGGAGCGAGATGCCCACCATGCGGCGCGAGCCGGTGAGCCCCGCAAGGGCGTGGAAGATGGCGTAGCCGGCACCGAAAAGCACCATGACACCGCCGAGCAAGGCGGCCCCCGCGACACGATGGATGACTTCCGGGTCAACCATAGGAGCCTCGAGCGACGTCATCTGCGGAGCAGTGTAGCGGCGGCCAGAGCGTCAGGCAATTTGATGTACGGGTTCAGGACATCTCGGACATCAGGCAGCCTGCTGCAGGGTAGCGAAGC
>VXSY01000229.1 GCA_009837725.1 Gammaproteobacteria bacterium
ACCTCCATGTCCCCCGGCCCGGCAACGCCCGCACTGCCCCCACGCCAATACGCCGAGTCTCTGCTGGCCGGCGTGGCGGAGGAATCCTTGGGCAAGATCCTCCACGACAACGCGGCAAAGGTGTACGGCGTGCAGTGAGCGACTGCCCCGCCGACGCGCCCTTCAGGGTGCGCCAGGAGGCTGTCGGCTTAGCCCGGACCTCGGAGGGAAGGCGTACGCCCAAAGCACACACTGAGCGGAGCCGGTCCAAGCTACCGCAACCTGCAACAAGGATCGTCGCAAGCACGTTGAGACGCTTCCTCGCACCTTGACAGCTCGCGCGATTTATGTTGACAACGATCGCCGTGAAGCGCAGCCTCAATCCGTCCACAGGGGGGAGATACGGGCATGGCCGAGTTCGATGTGTGCATCAAGGGCGGGACGATTGTGGACGGCACTCGGGTGCCGCGCTACCGAGGCGATTTGTGGATCAAGGACGGGCGCATTGCCCGCATCGGCGGGCGCGTCAACGCCAGTGCAGAGCGCGTGATTGACGCCGATGGGCTGATCGTCGCTCCTGGTTTCGTCGATCTCCACACCCACTACGACGCGCAGATTCAGTGGGACCCGTACTGCACCATCTCCGGCTGGCACGGCGTCACGTCCGTCGTGCTCGGCAACTGCGGCTTCGGCTTTGCGCCGGTGGTGCCCGACGGGCGCGACCGTGCCATGCTCACCATGTCACGCACGGAAGCCATACCCTTCGACTCCATGAAGGAAGGCATGATCTGGGATTGGGTGACTTTCCCGGAGTGGCTCGCCAGCCTCGAACGCATCCCCAAGGGCGTCAATTGCCTCACCTACATGCCGGTGGCGCCGCTGATGACATGGGTGATGGGGCTCGAAGCCGCCAAGACCCGGCCAGCCACGCGCCAGGAGCAAGCGGAGATGAAGGCACTGTTGCACGAGGCGATGGATGCCGGCGCCTGCGGCTTCTCGGTGCAGCGCCTGGGCGAACATTCCGTGCAGGCCGACTTCGACGGCACACCCATGGTCACCGACACCATGTGCGACGAGGACGTGCTGGCGCTCGGCGAAGTGCTCGCGGAGCGTGACGAGGGCTTCATCCAGATCACCCAGTTCACCGGCGACCTCGACAAAGACCTCGCCTTCCAAGAGAAGCTCGCCGAAGTAAGCGGACGCCCCATCCTGCACAACATCCTCGCCGTCAACCGCGAGAAGCCGGAGGTCCACCGCAACCGCCTCGACTGGCTGGCCGGCGCGAATGCCAAGGGGCTGCGCATCTTCGGCCAAGGCGTGACCGTCCGCACCGGCTTCGCCTTCACCCTGGAACACTGGAACCTCTACGACTCGAGCCCTGCGTGGAACCACGCCACCACAGGCACGTTCGAGGAGAAGATGGCCAAGTTCCAGAACGAGGAGGTGCGTGCCGCCATCCGCGCCGAGACCGACGCCGCCATCGAGAAGCTCGGACGCACCCAAGCGCTCGGCGGGCCGATCGAAGAGCTGCTGGTGCAGTCGGTGGACGACTGCCCGAACGCGGACGCCCTGCAGGGCTACGTCGGCAAGTCTGTGCAGCAAATCGCCGACGCGGCCGGCAAGCACCCCATCGACGCAATGCTGGATCTCGCCGTGGAAGGCGAACTAAAGGTCGAGTTCCTAGGGCGCGACCGCGGCCAGAACGCCGACTACATGGCGGAGATGATCTCCGCGCCCTACTCGATCCCCGGCGTGTCCGACGGCGGCGCCCACACCAAGTTCTTCACCGGCGGCGCCTACACCACCGACTTCCTCGCCTGGATGGTGCGCGACGAGAAGAAGATCACTCTGGAAGAGGCGCACTATCGCCTGAGTTTCCTGCCTGCCTTCGCCGCCGGCTTCCGCGACCGCGGCTTCCTGCGCGAAGGTGCCCCTGCCGACATCGTGGTCCATGACCTGGACCGCCTCGAAGTCACCCCAAGCTGGGTCGGAGAGGTTGCCCACGACTTCCCGGCCGGCGAATGGCGCCGCGTGCAGCACGCCAAGGGCTACCGAGCCATCCTCGTCAACGGTGTCCCCACGTTTGAGGAAGGGGAATGCACAGGGAACACTCCAGGACAGCTCCTGAGGCACGGTCAAGGATAGGAGGCGCGCGGCAGGGGCTTCTTCCGAAAGCCGAGGGCATTTCGGCAACCCGTATATTGATGGCGGGCGAGACGTGCTCCCCCCAAGGGACTAGGGGCGCAACCTCTAGACAACGCCCTCCACGTGCGAGGAGTTGACCGGGATTTGGTAGCCCGAAGGCCCCGTGATCGAGAACGAGTCGTGGATTGAGCCGCGTTCGATGGGCGTGGCGTCGACGCCGTCTTCGACGAAGCGCTGATGCACCGCGTCCACGTCGTCCACCATGAGATCAAACGGGGCGCGGCGGCCCGGTTCGATGGCCTCCTCGGACTTCGACAGGATCAGGTGCGTGCCGCCGCGAAGCTCCAAGATGGCGAACTCCGGACGTTCCAGGATCTCGCGCATCCCGTGCCGCACGAAGAAATGATAGGCCGACGGCACGTCCGTCACGTCCATCCGCATATGGCCCACCGCAAAGACCGGTCTTTCGTCTGCCACGCCAACCTCCGCACTATGCAGCGAATGAGCCCGCAACTTACCGCCCTCTACCCTCCCACGCAATCGCCCCATCGTTAATGGGAACGGCTTGCATCGCTGTGTACGATTCGCCCACGGAAGCCGCCAGTTGGCAAACGACGATAGTGCGACGAGTCGGAGGAAGCTGGCTCACGCCTGATTCGGACGCTGGGCCTCCTGCCCCTCGTCTACGTCACCATGCACGCGCGCAGCGTCCGCCCGGTGATCGTCGCCCATTGCCTCGTTAACGAGATCTTTTGGACTCGGTGTCGAGACGCATCGGGACGCCGTGAACGCGCTAAGCGCGTGAGGAAGGCCACCCGAAGAAGGGCGACGCATGCGTCGCTCTGTCCGGCAGCCGGGTACATCGCCGCCAAGTCCGACAGACTGCCAGTGTGGCGTCCCCGGAAATACGTGACCCTTCCAGCTGGACGTTGGCTGGTGCAACAGTGTCGGAAAAGGCGAGGATGTGCCGCCTGGGACTCGCCCCTAGAGGTCGTTGAGTGCCTGCATTTGGCATCCCGAAGTACCACGAACTTGTGGGACGGCACCCTAGCGCGCCTTGGTGGACGCACGGTCGCCTCACCTACCCCACCCGTCATCCGTCGATCCGCGCGAACACCTCCATCGCTGTGCGCATGCCTTGAACCGCACGGGGAAACCCCACATACAGGCATAGGTGCGTCATCACCTCCCGTATCTCGTCGCGGCCAAGTTCGTGGTTCAACCCCGCACGCACGTGGAAGGAGAGCTCGGCTTCCTGTCCAAGCGCGACGAGGATTGCGATCACGACCAAGGACCGGTCGCGACGCGATAGTTGCGGCCGCGACCAGATCTCCCCAAACGCCCATTTCATCGCCCAGTCGCCGAGCCCGCCAAGATGGCCGCGCAACGCCTCGAGATCGGCTTGCGGGTCGGGGTTCGCACGACCGCCAGTCATCGATGCCCGCACGTCCGCGGCGCGCGTCAGCCGCTCGGCATCCGAGAGATGGTCCGCGGGCGCCCGGTCCTCGATCCGCTCCACGCCTTCCGTCTCTAGGAATGCCGCGTCCATCCGGCGGCTGGCCGCCATGGCGGCTGGGAAGCCAGCGTACGCTGCGACGTGAAGGTTGATCTCCTCGATCTCGATGCGAGTGAGCCCGTGACGCAGCCCGACCCTGGTGTGGAGTTCAAGCTCCTCGTTACGCGCTTGCGCTGCCAGCACGGCGATGATCATCAAGCTGCGGTCGCGCCGGGTGAGGCCGGGCCGGTCCCACATCTCGCCCACCGCCGTGAACGCAAACGTCCCGAGTGCGCCCATGCGCCGTTCCATGGAGGCAAGCACCCGCGCCGGTTCCGCATCCGGCACGAAGCGCGAGAACGTCGCGCACGCGTGTTGGAGCCGGTCTTCCCAGGTTCCGTCGTCGGCCATCGTGTCCCCTAGCTGCTTTCTATCGTGACCGGGATCGTATCGCGGGCGCCTCCAGCATGCCCACGGTCGACGGGAGGGACGCCACCCAGCAGTTCGCTTGCCCTCACCACTCCGGTTAGCGGTCCGTTTCGTGGTTGAAGACTCGGACCACCGTGCCGGCGGAGCTTGGATCCGTGCGCACCAAGTTGGCGTTGCCGGCTTTGCCGGCGCTGCGCTCGAAGGCCGCTCGGCGGCCGTTGGCAAGCGGGGTGGTGATGCCGGCGCCGTGAGGCCATAGACCCGGTTCCTGCTTGATGAAGCGGGTGATGTGCTGGGCGTGGGGAGAAAGCGACTGCCAGAGTTCGTGGGGCATGGTTTTCTGGAAGTGGTGGCCGTGGCGGGACGGGGCAGAGTATTCGATGCTTGGCAGGGCTCGCACCTCGCGGGAGAGATTGGGCGTTGCGCCGTGCCAGGCGCGGACGTCGCGGAAGATCGCGGAGCCGGCAGGGGCACCGACTAAGGTCGAGAGGCGCATCCACTCGGGTTCGTCTTCGGGCTTCGGCGGAGGAGAGGTCGCGGTGTGGGTGCCGGGGATTTCGCGAATGGGGCCGTTTTCCCAAGTGAGGTCTGTCATGGCGAAGTTGATGGTGACGCCGGGGGATGTGCGGTCCATGACGAGGCGCTGGGTGCGGAACGGCAGGTCGCCAAAACGCTCGGCATCAAGTTCCGGCTCTTGGCGACGGTACGCGGCCAAGCGGCCTTCGCCATCCCGTTGTTCGTCGATGCCGTCGGTGTGCAGGTGCTGGTACTCGATGGCGCCGGGCAAGCTCAGGTCGCCGCCGCCGCCCCAGACTCCGTAGTCGGCGGAGGCAAAGATCGCCTTGAGAATGGGCGTGGTGGTCGGCAGGTCGATCATCGATGCCCAGGCCAGGTCGTGCATCATCTGACGCGATGCGGAGGTGGTGCCATAGCAGTAACGATGCGGCAAGCGACCGCTTTCGGCCAGATAGCGGCGGCCATCGCGCCCCGGCATGGCGAGGATTTCCTTCAGCACCCTCGCGCAGCCTTCGCGAAAGAGCGCGAGGTGTGCGGCGTCCAAGGCATCACGGACCACCACGAAGCCGTCGCGGCGGAAGATGCGGGTTGCGCGCTCCACTTCGTCCGCGGTACAGATTTCCAAACCGCGGATGCCGTTGTTGGCCTTCAGATGGCGGCGAAGGGCCTGCACTTCCGGGTCGTCGATGGCCCGGCGTGAAGGACAGCGGGGGTCGGGCGCTCGGCCAACCATGCTCTGCATCGGCGCGCCGTCCTCGTCCACCACCTCGTTCGGCGGCACGGCGGCATCCCAGCCGACGAGCGTGTCGCCAAACACGCGGAATCCCTCAAGCTCCTCCTCCTTGGTGGGGCGGCCGGAAACTGGGTCGCGGGTCGCGTTCATGCCATCTCCGCTCGGTACGTTCGACTTGGAGCATTTCGCGCCTCGGCCCCGTTGTCAACGAGAAGGAAGGCGCGCCGCGCGAGCGGCACAGTAGAATCCGCGCTCGCATCGCTCTTGGCCTTTCTTCTGGGCCAAACGTCACCACCAATTCCGGAGGGCAAGCGCCCGTGAATGTCAGGCAGCGCGCCGAGTTTCTCGAATTCGCACGTGAACTCGCGGAACGGGCGGGAGCGTCCATCCTGCCGCAGTTCCGCCAAGCGCCAGCCATCGACAACAAGAAGGCCGGCAGCGGCTATGATCCCGTAACGGAAGCCGACCGCGCGGCCGAAAGGGTGATGCGCGACGCCATCCGCGAGCGCTACCCCAGCCACGGCATCCTCGGCGAGGAATTCGGCCACGAACCGGGCGACGGCTTGACTTGGGTGCTGGACCCCATCGACGGCACCCGAGGCTTCGTCATGGGCCTATTGCACTGGGGCACGTTGGTGGCACTTTTCGACGGCGAGAGGCCGGTGGTTGGCGTGATTCACCAGCCCTTCCTCGGCGAGACCTTCTCAGGCGACGGCCACACGGCGCAATTCCGACGCAACGACGACTCGCGCACGCTGCGCACGCGCCCTTGCCCGCGGCTCCAAGACGCCCTCGCCGGCACCACCGCCCCTGACCTCTTCAAGACTTCGGAAGAAACCACGGCCTTCCAGCGAATCCGCGCCAAAGTACGCACCGTGCGCTACGGCACAGACTGCTACCTATATGCCATGTTGGCGATGGGCCAAGCAGACCTCGTCATCGAGTCCGGCTTAAAGCCCTACGACGTGCAGGCGCTTATCCCGGTGGTGGAGGGGGCTGGCGGCGTCATCACCGATTGGAAGGGCGGCAACCCCGCAATGGGCGGCCAGGTGCTGGCAACGGGAGATCCAAGGCTGCACGAGCTTGCCCTCGAGGAACTAGGGCGCGAACCAACGCCTTGATACAACCCCTCTGGCCGGCCTCTCCGGGTGCCCCGCGCTAGGAGGTAAGCGCCGTAGAAACGGCGCTGGTGCAAGGGGAGTGGCCGGAGGGCTTCGTTCGGAGATTGTGGCGTGCGGGGGTGGGTCGGCGGCCCCCCCTCCGAGAAAAGCGGGGACGCTTTTTCTCGGAAGGGGGGAGTGACAGGATAGTGCACGCCACCACAATTGTTGGGAGTGCGAGGCCGCGGGGTGCAGAGGCACCAGTCCGCTCTAGCGCGCTGCCTCGAGGATTTCCGCTCGGGTGCGGAGTGGGTCCTTGAGGATGCGACGGCGGGCGTCGCCGACTTCCTTGGCGCTCAAGGGTCGGAATCCTGCCGGCGATTTGTCGCGGCTGAACTCCTGGAGGGCCCAGTTGAGGAGGTTCGCCAGGCGCGCGTTCCGGAGGGGAGCTTGGGCCACTTCTGGGACGCGGACAAGGTAGTCGCGCCCGTCTGGCATTGCCGCGAGACGGGCCATCGAGCGCAGCGGCGGGACTTCTGGAGGCGCGCCGCTGCCGTCGGCTAGATGGCAGCCGGCGCAGTGAAGGAGGTAGTCGTAGCGGGCCACTGCCGCGTCAGGCGACTCGGATACCGTTTCCCCCAACGCCCCTGCTGCGAGCAGCGCAAGCGCGGCGCAGGGCCAAAAGTGGCTGCTCACCGCATGCGACCCCGGAGCCTTACGACTCCTCAACCGTCGCTTCCGCCTCCGCCGGGGCCGCGCCGATCACTGCCGCCATCGTGCAGTGGTAGGCGTTGCTCTCCACCCCGAAACACCACAGCACGTTGGGGCTCTTGCTCGGAAAGTAGGACGGCTTCGCGCCCTCCGTGCGGTGGCAGGAACAGCGAGGGCAGTACGCCTTGCCGCAGCAGTCGTTGTAGGAAATGAGGTATTCCTTGTCGTCCACCGGGTTGCGGCAGGTGCCCACCCAGGTGATCGGCGAAGGCTCGGCGCCGGGCGGGCACGAGTTCATGGTGCCGCCACAGCAACTGCAAAGGGAGCCGCCCAGCGCGCAGTAGCGCCAGTATTCGCAGCTTTGCGGATCGCCATACTCGACGATGCCGTCCGCGGCCGGTTCTGGCAGAGGCGCTTGCGTACCCTCATCTTCCGCGCCAAAGGCACGCGACACCGGCAACAAGGGAACGGTAGCCGCCCCCGCCAAAATCGCTCCCAGCCTTCCGAGGAAACCGCGTCGCGACGTGTGCCGGGCAAGTCCCGCCGTGGCGCGGTGCGCCGCGCCGTCGAACCAGCCGGCGATGCCAGCGCCGTTGCCGCCCTGCTGACCAGTTGGCCCCTTCATCGAACTTCCTCCGACTGGACGGGATCAAACTCCCGCACATAGTCCTGCAATGTGGCAATGCCTGTGCGCCACGACTCGAGCAGGCTCTCCAAATGCTCCCGGGTATTGACGAGGCCCCGCCCCCGCAGGGTGCCGTCCGCGCCGATCAGTACGGCGAACGGAAGTCGGCTGACGCCGTAGCGCAAACCCAGCGCCTGCGAGTGCAGATACGGGAACTTGCCGATGCCGGCCTCGTTCGCGAACGCCCGATGCCGCTCGGGTTCACCGCCGTCGCTGCCGAACACCAGCCGCAGCCCTTCCGCTGCCGCGAGCGACTTGGCTGCCGGCAGCAGCGCCTTGCAAACGGGGCAAGTGGGCGAGACAAAGAGCAGCAGCGTCGCTTCGCCTGCAGAAGCACCGCCAACTCGCTGTTTGCGACCGTCGAGGTCCACCGCTTCGAGAGTTTCCGTGAGTTCACCCACTTTCGGGCCATGCACGGGCGTCAGCGCGCCCACGGGCGCAATGCGCTGGCTCAATACACCCACCTGTCGTGCCAGTGCCAGCACCGCGACACCGAGCGCCAGCACGAGTGCCCACAGCAGCACATCAAAGAGCACGCTTGCTTCCATCGACGCCCCCTCAAGTTCTCAAGAGGGCCGCATTGCGGATGAGCGCATTGCCGGCGTGATAGACGAGTGCGGCCAAGGCGAGCAGCGGCAGCGACATGGCGAAATCAAGCGGGCCGGGCGGCGGTGCCTCCACAATCGCGAGCGGCAGAGCAGCCGAAACCGCAAGCACTGCATTGCGCGCCACCATCGGCCAAGAGACCGACTCCCCGGCGCCGCAGCCGCAATCGATCCAAGAACGGCCGCGCACGAGATTGGCGGCGACCGCGCCACCGTAAACCAGCATGAGAAGAACGGTCGTGCTTGAAGCCCACGTCATGGCCGAAGAAGACCACGGCGCCACCAACCACAAGGCGGCAATCGCGGCTTCCGCGGCCGGAACCACCACGGTCGCCATCGCCAGGAGCGGCGCCGGCACAATCCGGTAGTCCGCCAGCACAGCCCGAAACCCCGCAAGGTCCCGCGCCTTGCCGGCCGCCGCCCAAAGGAGCAGCAAGGCGAATCCCAAGGCGATGGCCAGCATGGGCGAACCGGCGTGCGTCATCTCAATACGACAGCAGGAAGCCGCCCCGCCCCGCTTCGATCGTGCGTTCGAGCCGTCCGGTCGCGAGGTCATAGACGAGGACATTGCTGCCCGAGTTGGCAAGCAGCAGCGGCACTTCGCCCTCCACCACGTGCACGGCGCCCACCGGCTCCTCGAACTCGATCTTACCCACCCGACGCTGCCCGTCCTGGTGGAACACCCATGCCTCGGTGCCGGCCTCGTCCGGGGTGTCCTTCTCGCCTTCGTGGGTCAGCACTACCATGAGACCGAGCTCGTCGTGAACCGTGAAGGGCTGCGTGCCCCCCGGCCGCCAGCCTTGGTCGTCTTCGCCGATGAGCGACCACGCATCGCTCACGACGATGCTTCCGTCTGCAACCGAGGCCCGCATCACCTGGCCCTCGAAGGTCATGAACTGCCAGCCATCGCCGCTGGCCACGGGCTTGCCTAAGAGCGGGTCCTTGTCCACATCGAAGAAAACCTCGCTGCGCACCCGCGACGCCTCCTCGCCGTCCTCATCGAGGCCGATCCATTGCAGCGTGCCGTTGCCGCACACCATGAGGAAGCCGCGTTCCCCCGCCGCCATCGTGTTGGCGCAGCCGGGGGTGGAGATTTCGCCAACGAAGCGGCGCTCCACCACGTCCACGACGCTCACGGACTGCGCCGGGGTCATGTTGAAAACCACTACATACCGACCGCCAGACAACAGCGCCATGTAGTGCCGGTGCAACGACGCCACTTTGGCCGGAATGGGCACCTCCGCCACCGGCGCGAGGGTTTCGTGGGCATAGATGCGAAGGACGTCGGTGCGCTCGCCGTCATGTTGGCGGGCATAGAAGACTTCCGCGGCGTAGATTTCGCCCCGCTCCCCATGCCTGCTAACCGTCGGCGTCCACGGCGTCAGCGACAGCGTGCCGAGCATCTCGCCATCGGCGGCGTCGAAGACGGAGGCGCTGCCCATCACGTTCTTGATGATGAACCAGGAAGGCGAAGGCGGCCCCAAGGTGGTGGTGCCGGGCTGCTCGGGCGTGACGCCACCATGAGCCAAGCCAGCGAAAGCCAACGCGGCGACGCCACCGACCCAACCGAGCCCTAACCTCCGCATAACACCCGACAACGGCATCGCAACTCCTCTCCGCCCGCAACGCTCCTTGCGACTGTCGCGAGTATGGCCCATGTTCGCATCGCCCACCACTTCGGCTAGCGCGCCCTAAGGGCGCGTCGGCCGTTGGCGGGGGGGCACTGGTGG
>VXSY01000150.1 GCA_009837725.1 Gammaproteobacteria bacterium
TAGGCCAGCAGTTGCGAAGCAACTGCCGACGCGCTCGCAGAGCGCGCTAGCGCCCTGTCGAACCTGCCGGCTAGCGTGCTGGCATCGGTGCCCGGCTCGCCTAAGCGCTCGCCTCGCGCAGGGCCCGCAATCGCATGCGTTCCTCCTTCGGCTGGCGTTCCATGGCGCGCGTTAGAGCAGCCGGCGCGATGCGTGGCAAGACCGAGTGCACGTATTCGTCGACCTGGTCGGGATACGCCCGCCACATCTCCCGCAGCACCCAGCCCACGGCCTTCTGCATGTAGTAGCGGCGGTCCTCGATGCAGTTGTCGAGCATCGGCAGCATGACCTCGGCGGGCAGGAACACCGCATTCTTGCCGGTGTAGTGGATGAGGCTGACGATGGAGATGCGCTTCGGCCACAGATCCTCGCTGGCATTCCAGTCCCGCAGCACCGGCAGGACGGACTCCTGATCGGCTTCCAGCAAGCGCGAATAGGTCCAGCTCAGCGAGTCCGCATGCGCCCAATTGTCCACGCGCTCGATCCAGCGCCGCATCACGGGCCACATTTGCGGCATCACTCGCCGGCGCACGATGGGTCGGTAGTATTCCTCCGCTGCGAACAGCACATCGCCCCATTCGCTGTGCATCCACAGGTCGTCCCACACGTCGAGAACCTCCAAGGGGTCAAGCGCATAGAACGAGAACCCCTGGCGCACCCGATTCCGCAACGTGGGCACGCGAATGCCAACGTAGAGCATGTCCGAACGCCTGTCCTTCGCCATATGTAGGCCGAAGCTCGGTCGTCCAATGGCCTGCAACGCTTCGAGCACTTCGTCGTGATACTGTGGGTACTTCATTTCAGGGCCCCTCGCACGCGATGCGCTTCGCCGTTGGCCAGATTGTCGAACACAACCGCTTCCCTTACCGAGGCGTGGTGTTCGGCGCCGACGAAGAGTTTTCGCTGTCCGAGGAATGGTACGACGCTGTGGCCCGCAGCCGTCCACCGAAGGACCGTCCGTGGTATCACGTTCTGGTGGACGGAGACGCCCACACCACCTACGTCGCCGAACGGCACTTGGAGGCAAGCGAGGACCACACCCAGATTGATCATCCCCTCTTGGGCCAGTTCTTCGACCGCTATGACGGCGAGCGTTACCACCTACGCGAACGGGCTTAGCGGGGAGCCCTACAGAGATGCCGGCTCGAACTCCTCCTCCGGCAGCTCCATCAGGCTCTCGCCTCCCGCGGTGGCAGCGGCGAGATAGGCGTCGGCGCGCGGCAAGATGTGCTCCAGGTAGAACCGCGCCGTCGTCAGCTTCGCTTCGAGAAACCCTCGGTCCGGGTCGCCGGCGGCGAGACGCGTCTTCGCCACAAGCGCGGCCCGCAGCATTTGCTGAGCACCAGTCACCACACCACAGAGCATCAGCAGGTTATATGCGGCGGCACCCGCATTGACAAGATCGTTGCCGGCGTTGGCCAGCAACCAGCCCAATCCTTGCTCCATGCGCTCGACACCTCCGCGGTAGGCCGGCAGCAGGTCCGGCAACTCCGCGGCCACTTGGTCCTCCATCGCCTGCATCTCGTCCACAAGCACGCGCAGCGCCTGGCCGCGGTCGCGCAGCACCTTGCGACCCACGAAGTCCATCGCCTGGATGCCGGTGGTTCCTTCGTAGATAGTGGTGATGCGGGCGTCGCGGTAGTGCTGTGCGGCACCCGTTTCCTCGACAAACCCCATGCCGCCGAACACCTGCAGCGCCGTGGAGGCAATCTGCTGACCGGTTTCCGTGATCCATGCCTTGATGATGGGGGTCAACAGGTCGATGCGAGCCTGGTGGTAGGCGCGTTCGTCCCCGCTTGCACGGGCAGCGCGGTCCAGATGCGATGCGCCGACATAGCCCACTGCGCGCATGGCCTCGATCTGCGCCTTCATCTCCATCAACATGCGCCGCACATCCGGGTGGTGGATGATGGTCACGGAGCCTTCCGAGCCCGGCGCTGCCCCCTGCACGCGCTCCCGCGCATAGGCAACCGCGTCCTGATACGCCCGTTCGGCGATGGAAAGGCCCTGCAATCCCACCCGCACGCGGGCGTCGTTCATCATGGTGAACATGCAGGCCAGACCCTGATGCGGGCCACCGACCAGATAGCCCACGGCATCGTCGTACTCCATCACACAGGTGGGGCTGCCGTGGATGCCGAGCTTGCCTTCAAGGGATACGGCGCGAACGCGGTTGTCCTGGCCCAGACTGCCGTCGTCGTCGACCAGCACCTTCGGCACGAGGAACAGCGAAATGCCGCGCACCCCCGGAGGCGCATCGGGAAGGCGAGCGAGCACGAGGTGGACGATGTTGTCCGCCATGTCGTGATCGCCGTAGGTGATGAAGATCTTCTGGCCCCGGATGCAATAGTGGTCGCCGTCCGGCGTTGCTGTGGAGCGCAGGAGGCCAAGGTCGGAACCCGCCTGGGGTTCGGTGAGATTCATGGTGCCAGTCCAGACGCCGCTCACCATGTTCGGCAGGTAGCGTTGCTTTAGCTCTTCCGAGGCATGACTGGCGATGGCTCGAACCGCCCCCTCGGCGAGCAACGGACAGTTGGACCAAGCGAGGTTTGCCGACTGCCACAGCTCGCCGGTGGCGATTGCGAGCAGCACCGGCAACTCCTGGCCACCGTACTCCTCGGCGAAGGACAACGCCGGCCAGCCACCCTCGCGAAAGCGGTCGAAGGCATCGGCAAAGCCCGGCGGTACGCGCACCCTGCCATCCTCGATTCGCGCACCGGCGCGGTCTCCAGCGGCATTCGTGGGCGCAATGACCTCTTCCGCGAGGCGTGCAGCCTCGCGCAAGGCGGCGCGGACGAGGTCCGGCGTCGCCTCCTCGCAGCCGGGCAGTGAGTTGATCTCGCGCCACGGCACAAGCTCCTCAAGCACGAACCAGATGTCCTTGGTGGGTGCGCGATAGCCGGCCACATTGCCTCCGGGGACGGTTGGTCGCGGCAGTGTACCCGCACGCCCCAGCAAGCTCCTAGAATGCGCGCCTTTCAGTCCACATCCCTTGGAGGGACGAATGACCGTTCGCGTCGAGTTTCATTTCGACTTCGGCAGCCCCAATGCCTACCTGTCGCACTTGGTAATCCCCGACATCGAGGAGCGCACCGGCGTCGCCTTCGAGTATGTGCCGGTGCTCTTGGGCGGTGTTTTCAAGGCCACGGGCAATGTCTCGCCAGCGGTCTCCTTGCAGGGCATCAAGAACAAACCCGAGTACCAGCGCCTCGAAACCGAGCGTTTCGTAAGGCAGCACGGCATCACCGCTTATCGCAGCAATCCGCACTTCCCGGTCAACACGCTGCAGATCATGCGCGGCGCCGTGTACGCCCGCCGAGCTGGCTTCTTCGAGCGCTACGTGGATGCGGTGTATAGGCACATGTGGGCCGAGGGTCGCAAGATGGACGATGCCGAAGTGATCGCCGCGGCCCTGACCGAGTCCGGCCTCCCCGCCTCCGACATCACGGCCGGCACTCAGGACCCGGAAGTGAAGGCCGAACTCATCGCCAACACGGAAGGCTCGGTGGCCCGCGGCGTCTTCGGCTCGCCTAGCTTCCTGGTTGGCGACGAACTCTACTTTGGCAAGGACCGTTTGCGAGAGGTGGAGGAGGAGATCGAGCGACAGAAGAGGGGGTGAACCGCCTTCCTTCAGTCCTCGCGACGCCGACGCTCGCGGGTGATGCCGTACTCGGAGGCCGCGACCGACTCGACGAAGCAGGCGACTTCCTTGAAGCGGGATGCGGCTCCGGCCAGTTCCTCCAGTGCCTTCGCAACCGGCAGGCCGCGGCGGTACACCATGTTGTAGGCATCCTTCAACGCGTCCCGCACTTCGGCGTCTAGCCCCATGCGCCTCATGCGTTCGACGTTGAGGCCGGTGGCGCCGGCGGGATTGCCGTTCACCGACACGAACGCCGGCACATCCTTCACCACGAGGCTCATGGCGCCGATGAACGAGTAGGCGCCGACGCTGCGGAACTGCGGCACGCCGACATAGCCGGAAAGCACCGCTTCATCGCCAATGGCCACGTGCCCCGCTGCCGAGGCGTTGTTGGCCATGACGATGCGGTCGCCAAGCACGCAGTCGTGGCCGACGTGGACATAGGCCATGAGCAGGTTGTCGTTGCCGATGACCGTGCGGCCGCGGTCCGTGGCGAGCCCGCGATGGATCGTGACGCCCTCGCGGATGGTGTTGCGGTCGCCGATTTCGAGCACCGTCGGCTCGCCGTGGTAGGCGAACGCCGGCGGCCCCTCTCCCACGGTCGCAAACTGATAGATGCGATTGCCGCTGCCCATCCGCGTCGGCCCCTTCAGCACGACGTGGGGGCCAATCTCGCAATCGTCGCCGATCACGACGTCGGGGCCGATGATGGACCAGGGCCCAACCGAGACGTTTTCGCCGAGCTCCGCACCCGGATCGATGATCGCGCGGGCGTCGATCAAGACGACACCTTGCGTTCGACGCAAAGCAAGCGCGCCGAGCAGGCGACTTCGCCGTCCACCTTCGACTCGCAATCGAACTTCATCATCTGCTGCCTCGCGCCGGTGATGACGCCGGACAGCATTAAGGTGTCGCCGGGCCGCACCGGGCGCTTGAAGCGGACGTCATTGAGGCCGGCGAGATAGTGCAGAAAACCCTGGTCGGGGCGGTTGCCTCGGGTCTTGAAGGCGAGAACGCCGCAAAGCTGCGCCATCGCCTCCACCAACAGCACGCCCGGCATGATCGGATGTTGCGGAAAATGGCCGGCAAAGAACGGCTCGTTGATGGAGACGTTCTTGCGTCCGGCGATGCGCTCGCCCGGTACCAACTCGTCGACGCGATCCACCAGCAGAAACGGGTAGCGGTGCGGCAGGTACTCGAGTATGGCGTCAATGTCCATCTGCATGGCGTCCATCCTTCGTCAGATCCCCGCTCTCGCTCGGGGCGGCCCCTCGCGCTCCCCCAGGCTGAAGGCTCCTCTCGCGAGGGGAGGCCCCTCGCGCTCCCCCAGGCTGAAGGCTCCTCTCGCGAGGGGAAGCCCCTCGCGCTCCCCCAGGCTGAGGGCTCTCCAGCCGCGAAACCCGCCGCGCAAGGTCGTCGAGGTTCTGAAATCGAATCGCATTGCGCTTCCAGCGGGAGGTCAGATTATGGAGGGTTCCGCTCGAATAGATACCGGGCTCGGTGATGGACTGGGTGATGGTCGTCACCACGCTCACCATCACGTTGTCGCAGATTTCGATAGGCGCGGCACCACCGACGCCGGCGCCGCCCGCAAACACGCAATGGCGACCGATCTTGGTGCTGCCGACGATGCCCACGCAGCCGCAGATGAGCGTGTGGTCGCCAATTTCGCAGTTGTGGCCGATCTGGACGAGGTTGTCGATCTTGACGCCGTTGCCAATGATGGTGTCCTGCAAGGCGCCGCGGTCGATTGCCGTGTTGGCGCCGATGCTGACGTCGTCGCCGATGAGGACGCCGCCAAGCTGGGCAATGGCCTGCCAGCGACCGTCGGCATGAGGCGTGAAACCGAAGCCGTCCGCGCCGATCACGGCGCCGCTGTGGACCACACAGTCCTCCCCCATGCGCACGTCGTGGTGGATGGTGGCGCGAGGCCTGATGTCGCCACGCGCACCAATGCGGGAGCGTTCGCCTATGAGCGCGCCTTGGCCGACCTGCACGCCGGCGTCGAGGACGGCGCCGGCGCCGACGGTTGCGAACGCGCCGACGCGCACATCGGCATGGATCTCCGCCTCCGGGTGAACCTCGGCCCGTGGATCGATGCCCGGCTCGAGTTGTGGCCTCTGCTCGAAAAGCTGCGAAACCACCGCGAACGCCAGGTACGGATTGGCGACGACCACCGCGGTGCAGGGGCAGCCATCGGCGTCGCCGGCGCTAAGCAACACGGCAGATGCACCTGTGCCGGCAAGGTGCCGGCGATAGGCCGGGCTCGACAGGTGCGTGATCTCGCCCTCGCCGGCACGGTCGATGGGGGCGATGCCCTGGATGGGAATGTCGCCGTCGCCGCGAACGACCACCTCACCGCCGATTTGCTGCCGCAGGGTCTCGGCGATGTCGGCGATAGAGGCCAAGGGCCGCACGATCAGCGCTTCTCGTTGAGCTTCTCGGTCACCTTGGCGGTGATGTCGTGCTTGGGATTGACGTAGAGGAAACCGCCTTTCTCCATCACGAAGTCGTAGCCCTCGATCTTGATGAGATCGTCAAGCACCGCCCGCACCTTCGGCAGCATGGTCCGCTGCAGGTCTTCCTGCTTGTCCTGCAACGACTTCTGGAGCCGCTGCGCGTCCGCCTCAAGGTCGAACTGCTTGTCCTGAATCTCGCGGGCGATGGCGCGACGCTCGTCTTCGCTCATCACGTCGGCCTCGTTCTGCGCCCGTTCCTGCAGCGCCTGGATTTCGGCCTGTAGCCCTTGCAGCCGTTCCTGCTCCGGCTCCAGATCCTTGCGGATCACCTCGATGGCCTCGGTCGCCTCCTCGCTCTGCGCCACCGCACCGGCCGTGTCGAGCACGGCCACCTTGAGTTCCGCAAAGGCGCTCGGCGCGACCAGCCCCAACATGACAGCCGCCAAGGCGGCGATTCTCTTCGCCATGGTTTCTCCAAGTGTGTGTTGCCGGCGCTTGGCCAGCAAGAGCCGCAAAGCGCGGCATTTTACTGCTTTCTTGCTGCTTCCGTCGCTGCCTTTGTCACCGCAAGAGCACTAGAAGTTGTGCCCCATCTCGAACGAAAAGCGCTCCTCCTCGTCGCCCGGCTTGGAGTTGAGCGGCAGCGTCATGGCGAAGGTCATCGGCCCCATGCCGGTGATCCACTGCACCGCCAGCCCCGTCGTCACCCGAATCACGTCCGGGGTGAAGTCGAAGCAGTTGACGCTCGTAGTGGGGCAATTGCTGTTGAAGACGTTGCCGGCATCGACGAAGAACATGGGGCGGGCGAGGCCCGAGTCGATGAAGGGCATGGGGAAGATGAGCTCCGCCGAGGTTTCGATCAGCATGTTGCCGCCGATGGGATCGCCGTCCGGACGGTAGAAGAAGCTTCCGGAAATAGGGGTGGTGCGGGGGCCGAGGGTGCTGTTCTCGTAGCCGCGAATGGAGCCGTGGCCGCCGGCGTAGTAATGCTCGTAGAAGGGGTACGTGTTGGAGTCGCCGAAGGTATTGCCGTAGCCGAGCTGTGTGCGCAGGTGCAGCGTCAGCGGGTTGAAGAGCGGAATGTACACCTGGCCGTTGTAAGTGACGCGGTAGAACTCGAGGTCGCTGCCGGGAACCGCGAGTTCCGCGATTAGCCGCTGCGCCGTGCCTCGGCTCGGGAACATCAGGCGGTTGAGCGTGGTGCGGCTCCAGGTGCCTTCGAGCTTGTAGTTGACGAACGTGTCGCCCTCTGCCTGGATGAACTCGGAGATTTCGCCGGCGGCGAATCGGCCTTCGCGAATGTGCGTGTATTCCGCTCTCGCGCCGATGGCAAGACGCCGCGTTTCGCCGATGGGGAAGCCGAAGTTCACGCCCGTCCCCACGGCATCGGTGGCGTAGCGGGCGATGTTGCGGGCATGGTAGTCGGTCTCGCGGGCAAAGATGTTGAAGCCGCGACTGATGCCATCCATGGTGTAGTAGGGGTCGCGGTAGCTGAAGTTGGCGGCTTTCTGGTAGTCGCTGAAGCTCACCGAGACGCCAACGCTGTTGCCGCTGCCGCCGACGTTTTCCTGCATGTAGCTGCCGCCGATGATGAGGCCAGAGTATTCGGCGTAGCCAAGAGTGGCGGATATGCTGCCGGTGGGGATTTCCTCGACGGTGAAGTCCACATCGACTTGATCGTCGGTGCCGGGCACCGCCGGCGTCTCGACATTGACGTTCTCGAAGAAGCCAAGGCGGTCGAGTCGCACCTTGGACAGGTCAATCATCTGCGTCGAGGCCCAGCCGCCCTCCATCTGTCGAAGCTCGCGCCGGAGCACGTGGTCTTCGGTCATGGCGTTGCCGGCAAAGGTGATGCGGCGGACGTACGCGCGCTTGCCGGCGTCGACGATGAACTTGACATCGACGATGCCGCCCTCCTTCACCTCCGGCACGCCGCTCGCGCTCGCGAAGGTGTAGCCGGCGTTGCCGAAGGCGGCGCCGATGCGCTCTTCGGTGGCGGTGACGAGGGCGCGGGAAAACTGTTGCCCTTCGCGCACGAGGAACATGCTCTCCACCTGTTCCGGTTTGACGTCGGACAGCTCGCCGATGAGGCTCACGTCGCCCACCGTGTAGCGGTCGCCTTCCTTGATGTTGATGGTGACGTACACCGAGCGCTTGTCCGGCGCCACGCTCACTTGGGTCGAAAGGGGGCGGAACTCTACGAAGCCGCGGTCCTGGTACCACGACTCCAGCTTCTCCATGTCGCCCTGGAGCTTCTCGCGCGAGTAGCGATCCTTGCCGCCGATGAAGGAGAACCAGGTCGGATGCTTGAGTTCAAGCGCTTCGAGCAACTCCGATTGCTCGAACTCGGTCACCCCGACGATGTTGATGTGGCGCACGCCCGAGCTCTTGCCCTCGTCGATCTCGATCTTGATCCCCACCCGATTGCGCGGCAGCTCCTTCACGTCGGTTTCGATGCCGGCGTCGTAGCGCCCCTGGGCGATGTACTGCTGACGCAGGCCAATGCCCACGAGCTCGAGGGTCGCCTGCTTGAATATCTCGCCCTCGCGCAGCCCCTGCTCGGCGAGGCCCTTGAGCAGGTCTTCGCTCTTGATGGCCTTGTTGCCTTCGAGTTCGATGGACTCGATGGCCGGGCGCTCCTGAAACTTGACCACGAGCACGTCGCCGTCGCGCAGCATCTGGATGTCGTCGAAATAGCCGGATTCGAACAGCGAACGCGTGAGCTGCCGCAGCGTGAAGCCGTCGAGGTCGTCGCCCACGTTCACCGGCAGCAGGTTGAACACCGTGCCGGAGGAGACCCGCTGCAGCCCCTGCAAGCGGATGTCGGCAACCCGGAACGGCTCCTGGGCGGCCGCCGAGGCAGCGAGGCACGCGAGCAAGGCGGCGGCGAGAATTCGGCGTGGGTTCATCTTTCGTCCCCTTTAGCCCGTGATGTAGCGAGTGATGTCGTTGTAGAACGCGAGCAGCATGAGGCATACCACAAGGCCAATGCCGACCTGGTTGCCAAGCGCCTGCACCCGTGCCGACACCGGCCGCCGGCGCACGATCTCTGCGGCACAGAACACGATCTGGCCACCGTCGAGCACCGGAATCGGCAACAGGTTGATGATGCCGAGGCTGATGGAGAGCAGTGCCAAGAGGCCAAGATAGTGCTCCCATCCAGCGCGGGCGAAATCTCCCGCCACGTCGGCGATGGTGATCGGGCCGGAGATATTGCGGTGCGACACGGCGAGGGTGAGCATCTTGCGCACGATATCGACCGTCATCGCGGTGTTGTTCCACGTGTCAGCGAAGGCGTCGGGGACGGCGGCCCAAGGCGTCTGCCGCACCAACCGCGTCGGCACGCGGGCAAGAACACCAACCCGGCCCGTGCCGTCCGCAGTTCGCTCGGGCGTCAATTGCAATGGCAAGGTTGCGCCCTCGCGTTCGACCGTAATGGCGAGGGCGCGTTCGGGGCTGCCCTGCACGGCCTCACGGAAGTCCACCCACAAGGATGCCGGGACACCATTGATGTAGGTGATGCGATCGCCGGGTTCGAGGCCGGCGACATCCGCTGGCGAACCTTCCTGCACCTCGCTAATCAAGGCGGGATGGTCGAGACCGAAGCCGAGCGAGAGGAACGGATTGGGGTCGTCATCCCCGGTATGCCAAGACTCGATAGGCAGCGACCACGCGCGTTCCATGCCGCGCGCGCGGCCGGCGATCTCGATGCTGCCCGTTTCCCCCAACCGGCTGCTAAGTGCGAGCCCCACATCCGTAAGCGAAGCAATCTCGCGGCCATCGATGGCAAGGATCTCCTCGCCACCCACCAGCCC
>VXSY01000303.1 GCA_009837725.1 Gammaproteobacteria bacterium
CTAGGAGCTTGGGCCGTAGAAACGGCGCTGGCTCCTAGCCGAAGCTGCGAGCGAACGCGAGCACGAAGGCCGGCAGTTGCGAAGCAACTGCCGACGCGCTCGTAGAGCGCGCTAGCACCTTGCCCCGCCGAGTGGCGCCGCCGTGCCGTTTCTGCGGCGCAAGTTCTCAATGACCAAGCTAGGCGGCCGGAAGGGCCGGTGCTGACGTCGGCTATAGTTCCCGTCTGCCGCACCGGCTGACCATGCCGGGCACGCCACGACGGGAAGCGATGGAAACATTCGACAGCCGGGCATTTCGCGACACGATGGGGCAGTTCGCCACCGGGGTCGTCATCGTTGCCGGCACCGAAGAAGGCGAGCTCGTGGGATTCGCGGCGCAGTCGCTCGTCTCCCTGTCGCTCGACCCGCCCCTCGTCGCCGTTTGCCCAGCGCGGACGAGCACTAGCTGGCCCCGCATCCGCGCGCGCCGCTCCTTCTGCATCAACATCCTCGGGCAAGACCAGCAGGCCGTCAGCGACGCGTTCGCGCAGGCCGGCAGGGCCGCGGACATGCCGTGGCACACCAACGGCCATGGCGCACCGATCCTGGACGGCGCAATCGCTTGGGTGGATTGCGAGCTGGTCGCGGAACATGACGCGGGAGACCACACCATCGCGGTCGGCAGTCCGCGGGAGTTCCGCATCCTGCGCCCGGATGCAGCCCCGCTCATCTACCTTCGTGGCGAGTACGGCCTCGGCTAGCCGTAGCTGCGAGCGAATGCGAGCACGAAGGCCAGCAGTTGCGAAGCGACTACCGACGCGCCCGTAGAGCGCGCTGGGAGGCTGTCGGACTTCACCGAGGCGGCGGAAGTCCCGAGACTGCAACGTAGCACCGCACGCGCTCGCCGCAAGGTGGTAACACCCCGCGCATACAGGCGCGGCCAAACGGCAGCGCCGGCGAGCATCAGGATAGTCCCTCCACCGGTATGGAAGCGCCGTGGATGGAGCGGGCGGCGTTGGACGCCAGGAAGGCCACCACGGCGGCAATGTCCGCCGGAGGAACCCAGTGATCGAACCGGGCCTTGGGCATATCGCGGCGATTCTGCGGCGTGTCGATGATGCTGGGCAGAATGCAGTTGACGTTGATCCCGTCGGCCTTGAGTTCGTCGGCAAGGGTTTCGGTCAGCCGCTGGACGACTGCCTTGGATGCGGCGTAGGCGCCCATGGCGGCGGCGCCACGCAATCCGCCACGAGCGGAGATGTTGATGATCTTGCCGCGGCCGGCGGCCTTCATGGCGGGCACGACGGCGCGGGCGGCGTTGAACACGGTGCGCGCATTCAGGTTCATCATGAAATCCCAGGTTGCGTCGGACGTGTCCACCACGGCGTCGCCCATCGTGAAGCCACCGGCGATGTTGGCGAGCACGTCGATGTCGCCAAGCTCGGCGAAGGCCGCGGTGGCGGTCCCAGGGTCGATCAGGTCCGCCGTCGTCGTTCGCCAAGGCGCATCCGATTCGACGATGTCGATGCCCGTCACGCGAGCGCCGGCGTCGTGGAAGGTGGCGGCCACGGCAGTGCCGAGCGTTCCGGCCGCACCCGTGACGACGACGATCTTGTCCTCAAACTCGCTCATGGCGCCAATGCCTCCAGCGCGTTCCAGTCGGGCGTGCCGATGCTGCCGCCAGGTTGAATGGGTTGAATGCAGACGTGGCTTGCACCGGCGTCGAAGTGCTCGGCGATGCGGTCGCGCACGGCCGACGCATCACCCCAGGCAAAGGTTGCGTCGATGAAGGCGTCAGAGCCGTCGCCGGCGATGTCCTCCTCGGTCAGCCCCATTCGCAGCCAGTTGTTACGGTAGTTCGGCAGCGCCTGATAGGTCTTTGCGACGGTGCGGGCGACCTTGCGGGCCGTATTGGCATCAGGTGTCATGACCACCTTCTGCTCCACGCACAGCCACTTGTCGGGGCCAAGGATTTGTCGCGCCAGGCGCGTGTGTGCTGGCGAACTGAAATAGGGGTGAGCGCCGTCGCCGGCGTCGCGGGCCAGTGCGAGCATGTGCGGGCCGAGGGCGGCCAGCACAGTGCGGGGAGTGGTGTCGGGGCGCGGCCCGGCGTAGCGCGCCTCGGCCATTCGTTCGAGGTAGGTTCGCATCGTTGCAACGGGCTTGCCGTATGTGAGGCCGCGCACACCTTCCACCAAGGGCTTGTGCGAGACGCCGAGCCCGAGCAGGAAACGGTCACCGGACTGCTCGGCCAGTGTCATCTGCGCCTGCAGCGTGACTCCCGGCTCGCGGTGGTAGATGTTGGCGATGCCGGTGGCTAGCACGAGCCGCGTGGTGTTGGCGAGCAACCATGCGGCGTGGGCAAAGGGGTCGCGCCCGACGGTTTCGGGAATCCACAGCGCGGCATAGCCGAGATCCTCGATCCGCTTCGCCGCGGTGGCTGCATGCTGCGCAGACATGGCATCCGTGAAGTACCAAACGCCAATGCGCCCTAGTTGCATTTGTCTGTCCGGTTCCGTGGGTTCAGCGGCGAATTGTAGGGCAAGTGCCGAAAAGTGCGGCGCGGTTCGGTGAACGGCTTTGCCCGTGAACGGTTTGCCTGTCTGCGTGGCCGTGAACGAACGGTTTGCCCGTGAACGGTTTGCCTGAACGGTTTGCCTGTCTGAGCGCCTTGGACAGGCTGAGCGCCTTGAACACCCTTGAACGCTGGGACAGGCAAACGTCCTGTCTGACATGAACGCTGGGACAGGCAACGTCCTGTCTGACATGAACGCTGGGACAGGCAAACGTCCTGTCTGACAGGGCACGGTTTCTCGGACGGGCAAAGAGGCCCTACCACGGACAGGCAAAGAGGCCCAGCCAACGGACAGGCAAAGAGGCCCAGCCAGGCAAAGAGGCCCAGCCAGGGCGCGGTTTCTCGGACAGGAGGCAAAGAGGCCCGAGTGGGCAAAGAGGCCCCGAATGGGGCAAAGAGGCCCGAATGGGCAAAAGAGGCCCGAATGGCCAGAGGTCCCGCTCCTAGGACTCGCAGCAAGGCGCGTGGGCGCAATGTGCTATCCCTCGAGTTCCTCGATGCGGCGCGGGTAGGTGTCCTTCAGCAGTCGAGACAGCGAACGGTCGGCCAGCAGGCGGCCGCCTGTTTGGCACTTGGCGCAGTAATTCGACTCGTTTTCCGCCCGCAGGATACGTTGCACCGGAGCGCCGCACACTGGGCACGGCTGGCGATACTTGCCGTGTACCGCCATCTGTGGCTGGAACGCCGTAACCTTGCTAGGAAAATCGTCTCCTGTCCGCTCGCCGAGACGTCTGGCCCACTCCGTCAGAACCTCTCGGCACGCGGCAAAGAGGCTAGCCATTTCTGCGTCCGACAGGTTGCGCCCCAAGCGAAACGGCGACATGCGAGCGTGAAAGAGGATCTCGTCGGAGTAGGCGTTGCCGATGCCGGCGAACACTCGCTGGTCCGTCAGCGCTCGCTTCACGGTTTGGGGCGTGGCGCGCAGCCGTTCGGCGAAGGCCGTGAGATCGATGTCGAACACTTCGAGACCACCGGGATTCAGTTCCTCCAGTGCCCGGCGTCCAGCGACGAGCCGCAGGGATGCGCGTCTCTTGCGGCTCGCCTCGGTGAAGATCAACGTGCCGGAATCGAAGTCGAAGGCGGCGAGGCCGTTGCGCTTGGGCAGCGCCCGGCCTGGCTCTTGCCAGCGCAAGCGGCCGGCGATCATGAGGTGCAATACGACGAAGGTTTCGCCCGTGAGCTCCATCACGAGTTGCTTGGCGATCCTTGTCACGTCTTCCACCCGCCTTCCCCGCGCGTCTTCCAAGGTGGGCGTCACAGAGCGCAGCACGAACGGACTGCCAATCCGAATGCCGCGTAGCGCGGTGCCGAAGACTCGACGGCGCAGATGGTCGACGTACACAGTGAGGTCGGGTAGTTCCGGCATGGGCTGTCGCACTCCTTGAGCGCTTGTGGTCGCAGGCGTCGATCAGCGAGACCCGCTTGGAATCGGGGCGACGGTTTTCCAGCGGCCGGAGCGAAAGCGCCACAACAGCATGGCTGCCTTGACGATGTACTCGCCAGCCATCGCCGCGTACACCCAAACCACCGGCCAGCCCAGCAAGGTGAACAAGACTGCCAGGCCGCAGCGGGCGCCGATCAGGCCAATCAAGGTCGCCATTTTAACGGGAAGCGCGTGTCACCAGCGCCGCGCAGGGCGCCGCCGATGGCAAACTCCACAGCGAACAGGGGTGTGATGGCCGCCATGATCCAGGCCATGTGAACCGTGTGGACGATCGTCACCGGCTCGTCGCCAAGGAAGAACCCCGCGAGTGACGGGGCGTGCCACGCCACGATTGCGCCAAGGGATCCCATCGACAACACGGCGTACCAAAGCGAGCGCCAGCCGCTGCGCACCGCGCCTTCGTGGTCGTCTGCGCCGAGGTGCTGCCCCACCAGCGTGGAGCCGGCGATGGAAAAGCCGAACCCAACCACGAAGCACACCATCATCAGGTTGCCGCCCACGCTCATGGCAGCGAATGCCTCAGTGCCGTAGTAGTTGCCGATGAGCATGAGGAAGATGAAAAAGCCGGCTTGGAACACCAGCATCTCCAAGCCGGCCGGATAGCCGATCTGCAGTAGCCGGGCGAAGCGCTCCCGTCGATACCAGCCATTGCTCACATAACGCAGGCGAAACGCTTGCTTGATCCACATCAGCAGCATCACCAGACCGCCGAGCGTGAACGACACGCCGCCGGCGATGGCGGCGCCGGCCACGCCCATCGCCGGGAAGCCGTAGTTGCCGAACACGAGGAGGTACAGCAGCGGGATGTTGACGACGTTTACGCCGGCACCGACCCAAAGCGGCGACCACGCATCGCCGGCGGCGCGCAGTGCCGAGCCAAGCACATTGTTGATGGCGAAGGCGACGTTGAAGATTGACATCCAACGAACATTGGACGCGGCGAGTTCGATGGTTGCCGCGTCCAAGCCAAAGATGGACGCGACGGGCCGAGCCGCCAGGAAGCCGGGCAGCGTCAGAGCGATGGCGAAGGCGCCCCCCACGGCGAGGCTGGCCATCGTCACCCGACTGGCCTCGGTGCGGTCATCGGCACCCCAGGCCCTCGCCACGAGCGCCGTGGTTCCGGCGCTGATCGCCATCAACACCGCCTGCAAGGCGAAGAAGACGCGCTGCCCGACTCCTACCGCGGCGACGGCTTCGGCACCGAGCTCGCCCACGAACTTGGTCTGCACCATCGCCACGACCGCGTAAAGAAGATTGGCAAGGATCGATGGGAACGCGAGATGGAAAATCCCGGGCCTGACGACCGGCGGCACGGAATCCACCCCGGCTCGCGCGCTCTGTGCCCCTCCTGCGCTCGCGGTGGCCTTGGCGGAATCCCCGGCCGAACTGCCACCGTCGCCTCGTTTTTTATTGGCTGCGTTCAAGTCCCCCTCCCAGGCGCGTCGCGACTCCGACGCAAAGCGACCGCTTCCCTCAACGCAATTGGCAAGCGAGTTCGGAAGTGTACGCATCACCCGCAGTCGGGGCATATGGACCCGGCTGAACATGTGGAGCTGGACACGCAAAGCACGTGGAATGGGCAAAAGCACGAAACATGTGGAGCTGGACAGGCAACGGCCTTAGGGGTGCGTTTGTCGGTCGGAGTGCGGAGTGTGTCGCGGTGCTTTTGCCTGTCGCGGTGTTTTGCCTGCGGTGTTTTGCCTGTCCGAGTGGCGGGCGCTTGTCCGAGTCGCGGTGCTTCTGCCTGTCCGAGTGGCGTGCATGTGCATGGTCCGAGTGGCGTGCGCGTCCTGCCTGTCCGGAAAGGCGGGAGGTGCAACGAGTGCGTTCGCCCAAGGAGTGCGTTCGCCCAAGGAGTGCGTTTGCCCAAGGAGTGCGTTTGCCTGTCCGGGGAGCGCGTTTGGCTACAGGAGGTCGTTTGCCTGTCCGGGTGCGGGAGGTCGGTCCGGGTGCGGGAGGTCGAGCCGCGTCCTTTGCCTGTCCGACCTTTTAGAAGGGTACGGGTTTCGACAGGTGCTTCCCTACCCGGGCGAGCGTCGGCCTTGGGCGCGAAGGTCCGAAGAGGAGATGTCCATGCGGAAGTCCTCCTCGGTTACGCCGGTGCAAAGCTCTCGCAGGGCTCGCGGAAGGGGAACGTCTTGGAGGGCGGTGAACCCTTCGGGCGTGGTGCGTCCATAGACGAGGAAGCGGCAGCCAATGGTGGCGAGTTCCGCCACTGCTGCGTCGCGTGCCGCCGTGTTGCCGGCTTCGTAGTAGCGCGGCTTTGCGATGCGGGCGATGGTGTCGGTGCCGACCACGAAGGTGACGGGCCCCAGGGCGCGAGCCTTGGCGAGGAACGTGGGCGTGCTCGTCAGCAACACTTCGTCTGGGTGAAACTGCCGCAACCTCGATGCGATGTCGTGGTGGTTGAGGGGCGGCTTGTCCACGTTCGCGAGGCACAGCTCATAGGCGACGCGTTGCCCAAGCCGCCGCTCCGCATCCGCTTGCATGATGCGGTGCCCGTCGTGCAAGGGATTGAAAGCGCCGGGGAAAATGACCGGCGCTGACGCGCCCACGTGGGTTTGCGTGCCGAGAATCAGGGCCGTCTGTTCGGCGGTGCCGGTGGCTTCTTGGTAGCCATCCAGCGGAGCCTCCCCAATGCCGAGCGATGCCGCGACTGCTCGTAGCGCGAGGTCGGTCAGCGCCGCCTCTTCCCGCTCCCGCACCGCTCCTTCCTTGGCGAACTCCACGCTCCAAGTTCGTGTCCGGCCGCCATCCTGGAACGCCAAATGGGCGCGATGTGCGCCGCGCTTTGGCACGGTGGTAGCAAGGCTCGCCGTGACCGCAAAGCCGAATTCGCCGCCAAGCTGGCGTGCCCGCAGAAAGGCGCGCATGGCGAGGTCGCGCGCCGTGGCGGCGCTGCAAGACTGTTCGGGGCGCGCGCCAATCAGTTCCTCGAGCGCTTGTTCCGCGTAGGGAATGCCCGCTTCCAACACCGTGGCGGATGCGCCGGGTTCGCTCAGCAATGCTGCCAGCATCCCTGCGCCGCCGCCGGTGACATAGAGCACGCCGCGACCGGATGCGGCGTGGATGGCACGGGCGACCCGAGGGAACTCGCCCACCGGTTCAGACATTGGCGGCACCGGAAATGGGGGTTAGGAGCCGTAGCTGCGGGCGGACGCGAGCACGGCGGCCGGCAGCTCGCGCCCGCGCACGGCCGATACACCCATTACCTCGCGCTAACGCCTCTTGGACTCCGCCCCGAGAGGACGTGATGGGGTGCGCTTCCTGGCGCTGGGAGTTGCATGAGTCCATCCGTCCGCATCAGGGACCGGAGGGCACTCCCCCGGCGGGCCCTGCGAGAAACTCCTGCAATATCTCTAGGAAACGGTCGAGCTGGTCATGGTGCACCCAATGGCCGGCATTTTCGACGCCGATGGAGCGCGCGTCCTGAAAGTGGTCCAGCCGACCGTCCTCTTTGGGATCCGAAGCCCAAGACTCGACTCCGTGCAGCAGCAGCACCGGGCACGTGATGCGCCGATACAGGCCAACTGTCTGCCGCGGTGAGATGCCGATGGGCGACCACGCCCGCATGTAGTTGTCGAACTTCCAGCTATAGGTGCCGTCTTCGTTCTGGTTGCTGCCGTGAATGGTCAGGTGTCGCGCCTGTTCCTCGGAAAGGTGCGGGTTGGCGCGCTGCATGCGCTGGAACGCCTCTTCCAGGCTCGGATAGCGGCGCGGGGTGCGGCCGGAAAGGTCGCGCAGGCTGTTCACCCACTCGTGCAGGCGTTCGTGCCCCGGGGTCGAATCGTCTCCGAGCGGGGAGGCGCCCATGCCCTCGATGCTCACCAGCTTGCGCACGCTGTGGGGGTAGAGGCCCGTGTAGGCCAGCGAAACGGAGCCGCCCATGGAATGGCCGACCACGGTTACCTCGTTGAGCCCGGTCTGCCGCAGAAGCTGGGCGATGTCGTACACGTAGTCGAGCGTCGTGTAGGCACCGCCCACGAGCCATTGCGAATCGCCGTGGCCGCGCAGGTCCGGGGCGATGATGTGGTAGTCCGACTTGAGGGCGTTCGCGACCCAATCCCAGTTGCGGCAGTGGTCGCGGCCACCGTGGACGAGCAGCAGCGGCGGCGCGTCATGATTCCCCCAGTCCACATAGTGCAGGCGCAGTCGCTGGGAGAAATAGATGTGCGATGTGGGGCCGCCCTTGAGCATGCTGGGAGTATAGCGGCGCGCCGTGGGCAGGCGCCTTGGCTGGTTGACTGCGTGAACGGCAGGACCGTGCTGGATGTTCATTCCGCACCGTTCAGGCGCCTGGCCGTGCTTGCAACCACAGCCGTCTCCGCCACGAAGCCGAGCAGCAGCACATAGGTGGCGGCGATGTGGTCCAGCATGTCGAGCAGGAACAGCGCCTGTGCCGCCGCCACGATCGCGCCCACGCGCAGTACGCCGCCGAGCGCCATCCCACCGGTCCTGCGCCGCACCATCAGCACGCCGTGGAAATAGTTGCGCACGATGATCACGGTTGGCATCAGGCACAGCACCAAGAGCACGTCGAGTGCGCGTTCAAGAGTGATGCCGTCGATGCCGAGCGCCGTGCCAAAGAGCCAGCCGGAGACTGGCGTGAGCGCGATCAGTAGCATCACGCCAGTGATGCCAACGCTCACCAGCGCCATGAAGCGCCGTTTGGCCGGAAGGTCGGACAGACCAAAGGTGACGAAGAAGTGGCGGAACTGGTTGGCGGCCTGCTGGAAGATGGACGAAAGGTCGAAGGCGATGCGCATGGCCGCGATGCTGGCAAGCCCTTCCGGAGCACGGCTGACGAAGGCATAGAGAACTGGGCGGCTGATGGCGAACATGAAGCCGGTGGCGGTCACCGGCAGAAAGAAGCGCGCAAGTTCCAGCCATGTGACCTCCTCGTGTTCCGGCCTTTCCGGATTGCGATAGCGCTTTGCCACGGCGATGTGCACGAGACCCCAATGCAGCAGCGCGGCGGCGGTCTGGGCGCCGACGAGGGTGTACACCGCATCGAGCCCGGCACTGAAGCCGGCCACGAGCGTGGCGATGGTTGCGACGAGGAAGACGACATTGAGCGCCGTAACCCAGCCCGTGAGATGCGCCTGCACCAGCATTCCGACGAGAAACATGCGCTGGCCGGTGACGAACAGCAGCGGCAGCATCAGCGCCAGATAGCGCAAGACGCGGTCGGTGAGACCCTCGTCGATGCCGTAGATGGTGCTTACCAGAAGCGCCCCCGGCGGCGTGAGTGCCACTGCGGCGAGGGGCACCGTTAGCATCAGGCTCCAGGCGGCCACGAAGCCTTGGCTTGCCCGTCGCCCACCGGGGCTGCGGGCGAAGACATTGGAAAGCTGGGCGGTGAAGTTCATGCCGGCGTTGAAGAAGCCGAACGTGCTGGCCGCCAGCGCAAAGACCGCAATCTCCTGCACCGCATTCGGATAGCGCGCCAACGCCCCGTTCTGGAACTGCACCGCCAACACCATCGCCACCCCGGTGAGCGCAAGCGGCCAATAGAAACTCCAGTACTTCCGCACCCGCCCGCGATGCCCCGTGGTGAATCCGCCATTTTGCCGCAGAGGCGGCGACTGCTGTCGCAGAGCGCAGAAAGGCGGACTACCGCAGGGGCACATGGGTCTGTATGGAAGGCGTTTGCCTGTCCGCGACTTGGGCGGTGTGGGGGGTTGGGTCGGACAGGCAAATGGGGTTGGAGGCACCGGGTCGGACAGGCAAATGGGCTTGGACAGGCAAATGGGGGTTGGCAACCGCAGGGGCACATGGATCTGTATGGAAGGCGTTTGCCTATGGAAGGCGTTTGCCTGTCCGCGACCTGGGCGGTGGTCTATGGAAGGTATGGAAGGCGTTTGCGTGGAAGGCGTTTGCCTGTCCGAGACTTGGGCGGTGTGGGGACTGTATATTATACAAATCTGACGCTGCCGACG
>VXSY01000001.1 GCA_009837725.1 Gammaproteobacteria bacterium
GGGCGCCGAGAGTGTCGAGGACATCGAGCCCAAGCCAAGCCGCCGCTGGCCGTGGCAGCGGTTAGAGTACGTCTATGCGACGCCGAAAGGGGTCTTTGCGAGTCTTGGCAAAAGCATCTGGCGGGCCGCCTTGGCCGTGGCGGCGACGCTTGCGGTCGTCGTGCTGGCGCTCGGCTGGTGGTGGTCGTATGAGCCGGACGCAATCGACATCGTGGCATTGGCAGAGGAGCGCGCCGCCGCGGCCGGCGTGTCGCCCGTGACCGGCTACACCACCGCGACGGCGGTTATCTTCATCGGCGAGACCCTGCTCGACAAGCGCGGCGGCTATCTCTCCAACGACGTCGCGCCGCCGGGCCTGTATCTCGACAACACCCCGAACTGGGAGTTCGGTGCGTTGGTGCATCTGCGCGACATCAGCCGGGCGCTGCGCAACGACATTTCGCGCTCGCAGAGCCAGTCCACCGAAGACCCGGACCTCGCCGTTGCCGAAGGCCACTTCTTCTTCGACAACGGAAGCTGGCTCCTCCCGGCTACCGAGTCTGAATATCGCGACGGAATCAGTCGCATTCGATCCTATGCCGACCGTCTCGCCAATCCCGCCGAGCCAGAAGCGCAGTTCTATGCCCGTGCCGACAACCTGTCGCGCTGGCTGATCGAGGTGGAGCGCCGCCTAGGCGACATCTCGCAGCGCCTTTCCCAAAGCGTCGGCAAGCGCCAGTTGAACCTGGACCTTGCCGGCGAGACCGCAGCGCGCATGGCCACCGACGCGCCGGCCGACGTCGAACAGCGCACCGGCTGGTTTCGCATCGACGATGTGTTCTACGAAGCGCGGGGACAGACCTGGGCGCTCGTCCACCTCTTGAAGGCGGTGGAGCACGACTTCGCCGCCGTGCTCGAAGACAAGAACGCCCGCGTCAGCCTGCAACAGATCATCCGCGAGCTTGAGGAAACGCAGAACACCGTCTGGAGCCAGGTGATGCTGTACGGCAGCGGCGTCGGCTTCGTCGGCCTCCACTCCTTGGTGATGGCATCCTACATCTCGCGGGTGAACGCAGCGCTCATTGACCTGCGCTCGCTGCTCGACAGGGGGTGAATCGTGCAGGACAAGCCCAACATTCTGTTCGCCTTTGCCGACGACTGGGGCCGCTATGCGAGCGCGTACGGCAGTCGTGGCAGCGGCGCTGGCGGGCGGCCGAATCCGCTCTGTGACCTGATCGAGACACCCAACTTCGACCGCCTCGCCGCCGAGGGCGCGCTCTTCACCAACGCCTTGGTGCCGGCACCGTCCTGCACGCCCTGCCGCAGTTCCATCCTCTCCGGACGCTACTTCTGGCAAACCGGCCTCGGCGCGATTCTGCAAGGAGCGGTGTGGGACGAGACCATCCCCTCCTACCCATTGGAACTGGAGGCGCGGGCCGGCTACTTCGTCGGTTACCAATACAAGGTGTGGAGCCCGGGCCGCACCGCCAACGCACCCATCGGTGCCTTGCGCACCCGCTTCCAGCCCGCTGGCGGCGACTTCAACCAGTTCTCGCATTGGGCAAGCGCACATGCGGCACAACTCGGCGTCGAAGGTGCCAAGCAGGCGCTGCTCGGCGAAACCCGCGACAACTTCCGTGCCTTCCTAACCGCTCGGCCAGCCGCCGCGCCCTTTTGCTACTGGTGGGGCCCGACCAACACCCATCGCACCTGGGAGCGCGGCTCCGGCAAGGCGCTTTGGGGCATCGAGCCGGACGACCTCAAGGGCCGCCTGCCGGACTTCCTCCCGGACGTGCACGATATCCGCGAGGACGCCGCCGACTATCTTGGCGAGTGTCTGGCGGTGGACTTGGGCCTCGGCATGCTGCTAGAGGAACTCGAAGCCGCCGGCGAGCTCGACAACACCCTCATCGTCGCGAGTGGCGACCACGGCATCCCCGGAATGCCCCGCGCCAAGTGCAATCTTTACGACATCGGCTGCGAGGTGGCGCTGGCCGCACGCTGGCCGGGACACATCCGCCCGGGTCGGGTGGTGGACGACTTCGTCAACCTCATGGACCTCGCGCCCACCTTCTGCGAAGCCGGCGGCATCGAGCCGCATCCGACCATGACGGCGAAGAGCCTGATGCCGCTTCTCGAAGCACCGGGCAGCGGCCAGATCGACCCCAAGCGCGACTTCGTGGTGACGGGCCGCGAACGCCACGTCGGCATCGCCCGGGACAGATTCCTGCCCTATCCGCAGCGCTCGCTGCGCACTCGGGACTTCCTCTACATCGTCAACTTCGAGCCGGACCGCTGGCCGATGGGCGACCCCAAGGGGCTGGACCGACCGGGCACGGAAGCCCCGGCCTATGAAGACCTGGCAAGCAAAACGGCCGTCGCCTACCCCGACATGGATGCCAGCCCCACCAAGGCATGGATGATCCACCACCGCGACGAGCTCGACGTGGAGCCCCTGTTCGAACTCGGCTTCGGCAAGCGTCCGCGCGAGGAACTCTACGACCTCACCACCGACCCCCACTACATGAACAACGTCGCCGCCGACCCGGCCTACGCCAACATTCGCGCCGATCTCGAGGCGCGCCTGCTCGGGCACTTGGAAGCCGAGGACGATCCTCGCCTCATGGAACAGCCCTGCCGCTACGAGTTCGAGCCTTACGCCGGGCCGCCCACAAGCTGAAGCACCGTGACGGCCCCGGAGAGCAAGCCGCACGCATTCCCCGGCGCCCGTTGGTGGAAGTTCGATCTGCACGCACACACGCCAGCATCGGCGGACTACGCCAAGGGGCCCCATCGAGCGGACCGCAGCAAGATCGAACCGGAGGACTGGCTGCTCAACTTCATGCGGGCCGAAATCGACTGCGTAGCGGTAACCGACCACAACTCCGGCGACTGGGTGGACAAGCTGAAGTCCGCCTTGGACCGGCTCGCGAGCGGAGGACACCCGGATTACCGTCCCCTGCACCTGTTCCCCGGCGTCGAGGTAACTGCCAACGGCGGCGCGCGTGCGCTGGCGATCTTCGACCACGACAGAGGCGCGGCGGACATCAACACGCTGCTCGGCGCCGTCGGCTACCGGGGCGTACGCGGGCACAGCGACCGCGCCGCGGATCAGTCGCTCACCGAGGTGGTGCAGGCCATCGCCGAATGCGGCGCCATTGCCGTGCTGGCGCACGTGGACGGGCCCGCCGGCGCCTGGAACCGAATGACCGGCAGCAGCCTCGCGGCGCTCTTCGACTGCGACGACCTCTTCGCGATGGAAGTGGCGCAGGCGTCCGCCACGCCACCCGAACAATATCTGCAGCGCCGGCTCGCCTGGGCGAAGGTGCTTGGCTCCGCCTCACACGACTCCGCTAGCGCAACGAACGAGCCCGGCTCGCATTTCACCTGGGTGAAGATGGGCGAGCCGAGGCTGGACGGACTCCGCCTCGCCCTGCTCGACGGCGGCGGCTTCTCCATCCGCCGCAGCGACGAAACCGAAGCGCCGGATCCCAACGTGGTTCCGCCCCACTACATCGAGGCGATCGAAATCGACGCCGCCCGCTACATGGGGCGCCGGCGCAGGGAACGGCTCGACTTCAGCCCCTGGCTCAACGCCTTGGTGGGCGGGCGTGGCACCGGCAAGTCCACCGTCGTGCACGCGCTCCGCGTCGCGGCCCGCCGCGATGCAGAGTTAACCGGGCTCGACGGCCAGAGCCTCGCTCGACGCACCTTCGAGCGCTTCCAGCGCGTGCCTTCGCAGCGCAGCGACCGCGGCGGGCTGACGCGATCCACCGAATACCTCTGGCACATCATCAAGGGCGACACCCGCTATCGCGTGCGCTGGCGTCAGGCTGCCACCGGCGTGGCGGTGGAGGAGGCCGCCGCCGACGGCTGGCGACCCTCTTCGGTGCAGAGCGTGGAAAGTCATCGCATTCCCTTGCGCATCTTCAGCCAGGGACAGATCGGCGAACTCGCCGGCGAGAATCAGCAGGCATTGCTCAACGTGATCGACGATGCCGCCGGAACGGCCGATGCCAAGCGCCGGCTGCAAGATGCCGTCAACGAGTTCCGCACGCTGCGCGCCAGGGTACGGGAACTCAATGCCCGGCTGGCGGCGCGAGATGGCCTCGTGGTGGAGCGCGAAGACGTGGCGCGCAAGCTCTCGCGCTTCGAGGCAGGTCGCCACCGCGCCGTTCTGGCGGCCTATCAGCGTCGCCGCCATCAACGGCAAGAGCTCGAGCGCCAGTTCGAGGCGGCGGAGCAGGCGGCAGGACGAATCGACGCATCCGCAGCAGAATTGCTGGCAGCGGACGTGCCGGACGGGACCTTCGACGACTCCCCCGAAGACGCAGCCGCCACAAGCACCATCGGTGCGATTGGCGCGGGAGTGACCGCGGCCCGCGGCAAGCTCGAAGCTGCGGCGCGGGATCTGCGCCAGCTCGTGGCGACCGAGCGGCGAGCGCTCGAAGCCAGCACCTGGCACGCCGTGGCGCGACAGGCGGAGTCAGACTATGCCGCACTGGTGCAGGACCTACAGGCCGAGGGCATCTCCGACCCACGCGAATACGGTCGCCTAACCCAAGACGGGCAAAGACTCGACGGCGAACTTGCCAACCTCGAGTCGCTGGCAGAGCAGCGCAAGGAACTCGCGACGCAGGCCGAACAGTGCCTGGATCGCGTGCTCGACTGCCGGCGGGCCATAAGCTCGGCGAGGCAAGACTTCCTCGAAGGGGCACTCGCTCGCAACCGTTTCGTGCGCGTCGCCGTCAACCGCTACGGCGACGACAGCAAGGTGATCGAACGCTCCATGCGCGAGGCGCTCAACGTGCTCGACGACCGCTTCGCCGCCGACATCCTGCTCGAGCACGAAGATGGCGCCAGGGGCAGCGTCGCTGAACTCCTGACGCAATTGCCGAACGGCACCGCCCCTCGTGGCGACGAGATGGAACGGCGCATCGCCCTCTGGAAGGATCGCGTCCGCGCCGCAAGCGACGGCGAAGCAAGCGGGTTCGGTGGCGCCTTCAGCAACTTCCTGGCGCGCGAAACGAGGCGGTCGCCGGCGCTCCTCGACGGCCTCCTGACGTGGTTCCCGGAAGACGCCTTGCAGGTGGAATACAGCCCCGCTGGCGACGGCACCGACTTTCGCTCCATCGGTCAGGCATCCGCCGGCCAGCGCGCCGCCGCCATGCTCGCGTTCCTCCTCGCCCACGGCGACGAGCCGCTGGTGCTCGATCAGCCCGAGGACGACCTCGACAACCACCTCATCTACGACCTCGTGGTGCGCCAGATGCGCGAGAACAAGCGCCGCCGCCAGATCATCGTCGTCACCCACAACCCCAACATCGTCGTCAACGGCGATGCCGAAATGCTCCACGCCCTCGACTTCCAGAACGGCCAGTGCATCGTCACCCAATCGGGTTCGCTGCAAGACCCCGCCATGCGCGAGGAAGTCTGCCGCATCATGGAAGGCGGCCGCGAAGCCTTCGAACGCCGCTACCGCCGCTTGGGCCGCGAGTGACCAGGTTGGGGCGACTCCCGAGGTCTGCCTTCCGCCCAGCCACCCACGGGCCCCGTCTCGCGGGGAGGTGGCTGGATGTGCCTTTGGGCCCTTGGTTTCTTCGCCTTCGGCGCGAGGAGCGTGACAGGCCCTCGCTCCGATGGGCATCACACTGCGCCATCCGGCCGGCACGTTGGTGTGGACTCGGCTTCGAGGAGCATCCCCTAGTTTTCGACGCGAGACGAGCCTCAACCATCACCGGCCGTCTCGCGCCTGCGCGTATAATGCGCGCCCCCATGAGGCCGTGCCATTTCGCACGCCGCGAACTCTCCTGGAAACCTGACGGAGTCGAATCTCCATGAATGTCTTGACCATTGCCCTCGCGTGCGGCGTGCTCGCGCTTCTTTATGGCCTTTGGGCCAGCCGTTCGGTGCTGGCGGCGGACGCCGGTTCAGAACGGATGCGGGAAATCGCCGGTGCCATTCAAGAGGGGGCGAAGGCCTATCTGAACCGGCAATACAGCACCATCGGCATCGTCGGCATCATCGTCGCCATCGTCCTCGGCATTACCCTCGGCCTCTATGTGGCCATCGGCTTCGTCATTGGCGCGGTGCTTTCGGGGGTGGCCGGCTACATCGGCATGAACGTCTCGGTGCGGGCGAACGTGCGCACCACCCAAGCTGCGCTCGCATCGCTCGCCGAGGCGCTTGGTATCGCCTTCAAGTCCGGCGCCGTCACCGGGATGCTGGTGGTGGGGCTGGGCCTCCTTGGGGTGGCTGGCTACTACGCCATCCTGCGCGCCATGGGCGTCGATCAGCGCGTGCTCATCGAGGCGCTGGTGGCGCTGTCGTTCGGCGCTTCGCTCATCTCCATCTTCGCCCGCTTGGGCGGCGGCATCTTCACCAAGGGAGCGGACGTCGGCGCCGACCTCGTCGGCAAGGTGGAAGCGGGAATTCCCGAAGACGATCCGCGCAACGCCGCAGTGATCGCCGACAACGTCGGCGACAACGTCGGCGACTGCGCCGGCATGGCCGCGGACCTGTTCGAGACCTATGCGGTGACGCTTGTGGCCACCATGCTGCTCGCCACCATCAGCTTCGAGGGGGATCAGGTGCTGGCGCGGCTGGAACTGCCCATGCTGATCGGCGCCGTCTGCATCGTTGCCTCGATCATCGGCGCGTTCTTCGTTCGCCTCGGCAAGAGCCAGAGCATCATGGGCGCGCTCTACAAGGGCTTCATCGCCAGCGCCGCATTGTCCGCCATCCTCATCTACGCCGTCACGCAGTGGCAGTTCGGCGCGGCCGGCATCACCTACTTCCTCTGCGCCCTCGTCGGGCTCGCGGTCACCGGCACCATCATTTGGGTGACCGAGTTCTACACCGGCACCAACTACCGACCGGTGCGCTCCGTGGCGCGTGCCTCGGAAACCGGCCACGCCACCAACGTCATCCAGGGGTTGGCAGTGTCCATGGAGGCGACGGCGCTGCCAGCGATCATCGTCGCGCTCGGCATCGCGGCGGCGTTCGGGCTTGGCGGCCTTTACGGCATCGCCCTTGCCGCCACCACGATGTTGGCTCTCGCCGGCATGGTGGTTGCGCTCGACGCCTATGGCCCGGTCACAGACAACGCCGGCGGCATCGCCGAGATGGCGGAACTCGACGAAGAGGTGCGCAAGACCACCGATGCGCTCGATGCCGTGGGCAATACCACCAAGGCGGTCACCAAGGGCTACGCCATCGGCTCGGCGGGGCTTGCTGCGCTGGTGCTGTTCGCGGCCTACACCCACGACATGGAGCACTTCTTCCCCAATCTCGACGTGACCTTCGAGCTTTCGGATCCCTATGTCGTCATTGGCCTCTTGATCGGCGGCATGTTGCCGTATCTGTTCGGCGCGCTCGGGATGCAGGCGGTGGGCCGCGCTGGCGGTGCCGTGGTGGAGGAAGTGCGGCGACAGTTCCGGGAGATGCCCGGGATCATGGAAGGCACGACGCGACCGGACTACAGCCGGGCGGTGGACCTGCTCACCCGCTCCGCCATCCGCGAGATGATCGCGCCGTCGCTGTTGCCGGTGCTGGCACCCATCGTCGTGTACTTCATCATTCAGTTCTACAGCCAGACGGCGGCGCTCATCACGGTGGGCGCGATGCTGCTCGGCACCATCGTCACGGGGCTGTATGTGGCCATCTCCATGACCGCCGGCGGCGGCGCCTGGGACAACGCCAAGAAGTTCATCGAGGACGGCAACCACGGCGGCAAGGGCTCCGAGTCGCACAAGGCGGCGGTCACCGGCGACACCGTCGGCGACCCCTACAAGGACACGGCGGGCCCGGCGGTGAACCCGATGATCAAGATCATCAACATCGTCGCCATCCTGCTGCTGGCGGCCATCGCCGGTTAGTCAGGGCCGAACAACCCACCCGTTGATGGAAGGTTCCGGGCCCGAGGGGCTGCTCGACGGCGTTCGCGTCGTCGACTTCACCCACGTCCACGCCGGGCCCCTGTGTACCTATCAGCTCGCGCTGATGGGGGCCGATGTGGTGAAGGTGGAATCGCCTAACGGGGGCGACCAGATGCGCGCCAGCGATCCCGACGGGCTGCCGCCGGCGTTTCTAGGACAGAACGGCAACAAGCGGTCGGCGGCGCTTGATCTCAAGCATCCGGAAGGCCTGGCCGCGGTCCACGCCTTGGTCAAGACCGCCGACGTGGTGATCCACAACATGCGCCCCGGCACGCCGGACCGTCTTGGGATCGGCTACGAGGCGCTGAAGGAAGTGAACCCGGGCATCGTGTACTGCGCCATCTCGGGCTACGGCCAGTCCGGGCCTGAGAGCGACCGACCAGCCTACGATCACCTCATTCAGGGCGAATCCGGCATGTTCATGGCGACCGGCACCGAGGAGCAGCCGGTGCGGGTGGGCTTCGCCATCGCGGACTCGAGCACGGCGATCATCGCCAGCTCCGCCATCAACGCGGCGCTGCTGCGGCGGGCGCGTACCGGCCAGGGCGCATTCGTCGATGTATCCATGCTCGAATCCTGCATGACGGTGATGGGACTCAACTACTACGCCTATCTGGCCACCGGTCGGCTGAACCCTCGGGTTGGGCCGAACCCCCTCGCCCAGGCCGGTTCCGCTGGCACCTTCGAAACCCAAGACGGCACGTTGCTGGTGAACGCCAACACGCACCGGCTGTTCGAGCGCATGGCAGAGGCCGTGGGCCGGCCGGAACTCCTCACCGACGAGCGCTTTGCGAGCGCCGAGGCGGCGGCGCGGAACCGTGGCGAGTTGCGGCGCATCTTCGACGATCATTTGGCCGGCGACACGGCATCGAACTGGGATGCGAAGCTGCGCGCGGCTGGCGTGCCGTGTGGGCGCCTCAAGGACGCGAGCGAGGCGGTGGGGAACGCCCAGTTGGCGCATCGCGGCACGTTGGCGACGGTGGCCGGCGTTCCTGGTGTCGAAGGCGGCGCGCTCCGCTGTCTCGGCACTGGGTTTCTGGTGGACGAGGAGCCGCAGGTGCCGTCGAAGCCAGCGCCCCGGTTGGGACAGCACACCGAGGAGGTCTTGGCCGAACTCGGTTACGACGACGACCGCATCGCCGACCTGCGCGCAGGCGGCGTGCTCGGAGGTTGAGGCGATGCCCGAAGCACCCGACTATCTCATTGACGTGGATGGCCTGCACAATCTGCGGGCGGTGGAGAGGTATTCCGCGGCTGGCGGACGGATGCGGCCCAGCCGCCTGTATCGTTCCGGCGCTTGGGAGCTGGTCACGGAGCGGGGCCGGGCTTGGCTTGACGCCAACGTCAAGACGGTCATTGACCTGCGCCACCCGGACGAAGTGAACGGTGCCGTATCCTCCCGTCGGGGCCCGCCGCCGGCTGGGCTCGTCGCCCACTCGATCTTCCGCGCCGACGTGTCGATGGCGGAATTCGTCAGTGAACTCAATTCGTTGAGCGGCGACGGCATCAGCAGCGAACGCTATCTCGATTACCTTAAGATCGGCGCGGCGGAGCGCTTCGCTCGTGCGGTGGAAATCCTGGCAGACGAATCCAACTACCCCGTGCTCGTGAACTGCACCGCCGGCAAGGATCGCACCGGGCTCCTGATCGCCATGGTCATGGACCTCATCGGCGCAAGCGACGAGGACATCGGCACCGAATACGAAAGGAGCAACGCCGGCATCGACGGCCTCATCGCCTATCTCGCGGGGGTCGGCCGCGTCCCACAAGGCATCGACGCCGAGGTTCGCGCCCGCATGGCGACCCCAGCCGAGCGCATCCGCCGCTTCCTCGAAGGCGTTCGCTCCGAATACGGTTCCGTCCGCGACCTCCTCGGCAACGAAGGCGTAACCGAAACCACCTTCAACGCACTGCGGGAACGGTTGGTGGATTGACGACGGCCTTCGGAGTTCCCACCCCGCCGGGGACGCCGAGTCGCTGACGCGGAAGGAAC
>VXSY01000240.1 GCA_009837725.1 Gammaproteobacteria bacterium
GGAGATGTCCTACGGTGTGTAGGACGAAATGTTTGTGTGTCGGGAAAGATTGGCCTTGTCGGGAAAGGCAGGCCAGCTCCACAGATTCCTGAACGCCGGCGCGGCCCGGCGCCCGGCCGCTCCCACTCCACCCTCGAAGTGAGCTGACCGCGTCGCCCGCCGGGCGGGCTCGCGTGGGAGATGTCCTACGGTGTGTAGGACGAAATGTTTGTGTGTCGGGAAAGATTGGCCTGTGTGGCGGGATCGAAGGCCTATGGATCGTGGCGGGATCGGGAGCATGAAAAAAAGCCCGGCTCCTTAAAAAAAGCCCGGCTCCTTGCGGAGCCGGGCTTGTCGGAGGACGGGTTGACCGGGATGGGAACGGTCAGGCCCGTGGGTTGCCGTCACATTTCGGCTTCGCCAACGTAGGTGTTGTTCACCAGCGTGCCGGAGCCGTCGCGGGTGAGTTGTTGCACCGTCACCATGCCCCGGGACAACACCTTGCACGAGTGGCGGGAGCCGTCGGCAGCCAGCCCGGTGACCGCCTCGATGTCGGTGCTGCGCCATACCGCGAGGCTATCCTCGGCGATCATCGGGGCTTCGTCAAAGCCGCGCATGCCCATCTCATCCCAGCACTCCAAGAACACGCGGCACATTGAGTTGCCATCCTTGTCGGCCACGCCGCTCTCGCAGCGGACACGAACGTTGCCCTTGTCGCCAGTGCCGTTGCCCGAGTGCGGAATCGCATATGCCATCACGGGATTGCCCACGCCCTTGAAGTTCAAGGTGGTGTTGTTGGACTTCGGCGCCTCGTTGTTTGTGGACGAGTCGCTGTACTCCACCCTCGCCGTAACCTTGATCGACGCACCGTGGTGAATCATGTCTTTGCCGTTCGGCATGTAGTACACGTCGAACGTCCCCACGCCTTCCGCACTGGTCGGCGGACCGAAAGACTCAGAGTTGTCGGCATCAATCGAAAGCGCCCTGCTCATCGCCTTCATCATGCCCTCGTCGATTGCGAGACCTTCCCGACTGCCCATTTCGCCGTCGCGGTCATAGTCCACGAAGAGCGCATCGCCGTCGTTGAACAGGCCTCGCACTCCCGTCGCTTCGACCGTCAGTGTGCCACGTAGGCCCGCATCAATCTCCTCGCCGTCTAGGCCGTAGATGACGAACGGGCTACCTGCATTCGCAGCCTTCGCGGGCAGGTAGATCTCCTCGTCTTCATCTGCCTCAGCTTGGCAACCAGTGGCACCTTCGGCGTCGGATTTGGAGCAATCGTCTCGGTCAGATTGCAGGTAGCCGATGAGGTCTCGCCCTGAGCCCTCGACAACGGTATCCGGGTCGATTGGCTGGGTGTCGATCGTCACCGTGCCGAGCTTGACGTAACCCGCGCTGTTGGCGCCCTCAATGGCCATGAACGCCGCATCGCCATCAATCACGACATTCTTGGTCATGTCGCCGTCCATCGCGACAGTGACGGAATCGCGTCCCGTGGCTACAACGCCGTAGGGCCTTCTGTCGCTGGTGCCGCTGAGGCGTTCGGTCGGAACGCCCATGCCGTGGAAGGAGCCGCTAATTCGCTTGGTCACCGCAGCGTGCAGCAGGACATGGGCGATGTTGTTCCGCGGGTTGGCGTCCGTGGTGTCCACGCCACCCAGGGCCAGGTTCGCGAGGCGAGGCATGTCGAAGTAGATGGAATGGGCGACCGTGGGGCTGACAACCCGGCCATCAATCCCGCCCTCACCGAGCTTGATCACCATCGTGGAGTCGCCCTTGCGCCCTCCAGACAGGATCTGCGCGACCCCGGCGGAGGCGGCCACGGGCAAGACCGTGGCATCGCCCGTGTTGGCATCGTACATCAGCGAGTCCACGTTCTCGTTGAAGACCGCCCCGATCAGCGTAAAGGTGATCTCGACCGAACCGTCGTGGTTGGTGAGGAGCACCGTTTCGTCGGTATCGGTATTGGGGTCATCTGCCACGGCTGCGACGTTTGCAGGAATCGCCAACGTGACCCGAGGCCTCATACCCTCCGGCCACTTCGGCGAACTGTGGCCGTCCCCGAACAGTTCGGTTGCGTAAGTGGGACCGGCCGAAACGGTCACACTCGCCCCCCAAGCGCCAACCCCCGCAAAGAGGCACGCGACCACCACGGTTACAGGTATGGTCTAGAGCCCTATATGTTGTGGTCCCGAAGGCGATTTCGATCAATATATAGCTATTGGATGCCGAAACATGACCCTATCGCGTTCGGCGTGTGGGAACAAAGGGCCGAACATATGACAGTCAACCACAGGTACTACGCGGTTGACTTGCTTGGAGTTCCGTTCCGGAATCTGCCCGGTATAGTGCGCTTCACTGTGGGAACAGATGCAGGAACGAAATCGGTGACTTTCGTGCGAGTTAGGCGAACCGGACGCTCAGCATAGCCGATGCGCCTTACGGTGCTCCACCAGAATGCCGAGCTGTTGGTGCTCGACAAGCCCTCCGGCGTTTCCGTTCTGGCCGATCGGAGCGGCGCCCCTTGCCTGCTCGACGCCATTCGGGGCGAACATCCTGCGGCGAGGCTGGTGCATCGGATCGACAAGGGCACGAGCGGGGTGCTGGTGCTGGCGACTTCGCGAGCGGCACAGCGGCGCATCTCGCAGGCGTTCACGCGGCGCGAGGTGGGCAAGCACTATGTGGCGCAGGTGACGGGGCACGTACCCCGGGGCACGACGCTCACCATCGAACTGCCGTTGAAGCCGGGGCGGAAGAGCCGCTATCGGGTGGCGGGGCTTCGGGAGGAGATTCGGGCGAGTCGCGGCGGCTGGTCGATCGCAGATGCAGGGGAAGGAGCGGCGAGCGTCACGCGGATTCGGGTGTTGACGCATTCGCGGGATGGCCCGGCGCGGTCGCTGCTGGCCGTGCAGCCTCTCACCGGCCGCACGCACCAGATTCGGGTGCATCTTGCCTGGGTGGGGCACGCCGTGGTGGGAGACCGGCTGTACGGTGCGCCGGATTCGGCAGAGCAATCGGCGACGCGGCTGATGCTGCACGCCCATCGGCTGGTCTTGCCGGGGTATGGGACGTTTGTGGCGGCGTTGCCTTGGTGAGCCCAATAAGTAGGCCGTTCGCCGCCAATAACGCGTAACCGCTTGCCGCTGGCCTCGGCGGGCAGGATTCCCTCGCCCGACAAGAAAAAGTCACGCGAAATAAGGCGAAATTCGCGCTCAAGGCTGGTATGATTCGCGCCTTTCCGCCAGTGCCGTTTCATGTCCGACATTGAGGCCGGGTCCGGGGGCGATATCCCGGCTGATGGCGGCTTGCCGCCGGGTTCGGACGGTGCCTCCGGGGGCGCAGGGCCGCCCGGGTCCGAGCGCGGCATCCTCTCTCGCAGCATCGAAGACGAGCTTCGGCAGTCCTACCTCGATTACGCCATGAACGTGATCGTGCAGCGGGCGCTGCCGGACGTCCGCGATGGCCTCAAGCCGGTGCATCGGCGGGTGTTGTTCGCCATGAACGACCTCGGCAACACCTTCAATCGGCCGCACCGGAAGTCCGCCTACATCACCGGCGAGGTGATGGCGAAGTACCACCCGCACGGCGACAGCGCCATCTACGAGACCATCGTCCGCATGGCGCAGGATTTCGCCATGCGCTACGTGCTCGTCGACGGGCAGGGCAACTTCGGCTCCATGGACGACGATCCGCCAGCCGCGCCCCGCTACACGGAAGTGCGGATGCGGCCGTTTGCCGCTGAACTCCTCGCTGACCTCGATCGCGAGACGGTGGACACGGTTCCCAACTACGACGAGACGCTGCAGATTCCGGTGGTGCTGCCCACCCGCGTGCCGAACCTGCTCGTGAACGGCTCGGTGGGCATTGCCGTCGGCATGGCCACCAACATCCCACCGCACAACCTGACGGAAGTGGTGAACGGCCTGCTCGCGCTCTTGGGCGAACCGGGCCTCAGCGCCGACGACCTGATGGAATACATCAAGGGGCCAGACTTCCCCACCGCCGCCATCATCAACGGCCGCGCCGGCATCGTTCGCGCCTATCGCACCGGGCGGGGGCGCATCCTCATCCGCGCCCGCGCCACCGTCGAGCACGACGGCAATCGGGACTCCATCGTCATCACCGAGATCCCGTATCCGCTCAACAAGTCCAAGGCGCGGCTCATCGCCAAGATCGCGGAGCTCGCGAAGGAGAAGCGCATCGAGGGCATCTCGGAGCTGCGCGACGAGTCGGACAAGGACGGCCTGCGCATCGTCATCGAGTGCCGCCGGGGCGAATCGGGCGACGTGGTGCTGAACAACCTCTACACGCAGACGCAGTTGCAGGCCGTGTATGGCATCAACTGCGTCGCCTTGGTGCAGGGGCAGCCTCGCGTCGTCAATCTGCCGCAGATGCTCGAGGCGTTCCTGCAGCACCGTCGGGAAGTGGTGCTCAGGCGCACGGCGTTCCTGCTGCGGCGGGCGCGGCGGCGCGGGCATGTGCTCGAAGGCCAGGCGGTGGCGCTCGAGAACATCGACGCCGTGGTGGAGACGATCCGCGCCTCGCAGACCGCCGCGGATGCGCGCGTGGCGCTGATGGCGAGGGGCTGGCGTTCCGGCACCGTCGATGGGTTGCTCGAGCGCGCCAGCGCCGAGGCTTGCCGGCCAGACGACTTGGGGCCGGAGTTCGGCAAGCGAGACGACGGCTTGTATTACCTCTCCGAAGTCCAGACCCAGGCAATCCTCGATCTGCGCCTGCAGCGGCTGACGGCGCTCGAGAAAGACCGGGTGATCGAGGAATACGAGGAGATTCTGGTCGAGATTCAAGACCTCGACGAAATCCTCTCCTCCGAAGAGCGCCTGAAGCAGGTGATTCGCGAGGAACTCATCGACGTGCGCGACCGCTTCGGCGACGAGCGCAAGACCGAGATCATCGATTCGCAGCTAGACCTCACCGACGAAGACCTCATCACGGCGGAAGACGTCGTCGTCACGGTGTCGCACAGCGGCTATGCCAAGACGCAGCGCCTCGCCGACTATCAGGCGCAGCGCCGCGGCGGGCGCGGGCGGGCGGCGACGTCGGTGAAGGACGAAGACTTCGTGGAGCACCTCGTGGTCGCCAACAGCCACGACACGCTGCTTTGCTTCTCCAACGCCGGCAAGGTCTATTGGCTGAAGACGTGGCACATCCCGCAGGCTTCCCGGGGCGCGAAGGGGCGGCCGCTGGTGAACATGCTGCAACTGGACCAGGGCGAGCGCATCACGGCGATTCAGTCGATCCGCGACTTCGACGGCAGCAAGTTCGTGTTCATGGCGACGGCCAACGGCACGGTGAAGAAGACGCCGCTGCAGCAATTCGCCCGCGAGCGGGCGGCGGGGCTTCGGGCGTTGGAATTGGAGGAAGGCAACACGCTGGTCGGCGTCGCGGTCACGGACGGCACCCAGGACGTGATGCTGGTGTCGAGCGCCGGCAAGGCCGTGCGGTTCAAGGAGTCGGACGTGCGCGCGATGGGGCGCACGGCGCGCGGCGTGCGCGGCATCCGCCTTGTGGGCGGGCACCGGCTGATTGCGCTGTTGATCCCGCAAGAGGGCGGGCGCTTGCTGACCGCGAGCGAGAACGGCTACGGCAAGCGCACGCGCATGGACGAGTTCCCGATCCGGGGCCGGGGCGCACAGGGCGTGATCGCCATGCAGACCGGCGAGCGCAACGGTGCCCTCGTCGGCGCCGTTCAGGTGCTTGACGGCGACGAAATCATGCTCATCAGCGACCAGGGCACATTGGTTCGCACCACCGCAGACGGCGTGTCCGAACTCGGCCGCAACACCCAGGGCGTGCGCCTCATCTCCCTGCGCGAAGGCGAGCAGTTGGTGGAGCTCGAACGGATCGTGGAGACGGATGAGTGACGCCCCTCCCATCTCGCCGGCACGGCATTTATGCGCGCCTGTCGGCGCGAATCGAGGGCGAGACGCCCTCGCTCCAAGGAAGCGCCTCGCGGCGCCTGGAGGGCGCGGCGCCTTTGCCTTCGGGGCCGGCGTTGGTTCCTTTGGAGGGAGGGCGTCTCGCCCTCCCTACGCGCCGCCAGCCGCGTCCGTGGGAAGGTGCCGATGAACGCCGGCATATGGCTCTCCAGGAGCGCGCCTGTCGGCGAATCGAGGGCGAGACGCCCTCGCTCCAAGGAAGCGCCTCGCGCGCGTGGAGGGCGTTGTGCCTTCGCCTTCGAGGCGGCGTTGGTTCCTTTGGAGGGAGGGCGTCTCGCCCTCCATACGCGCCGACAGGCGCGTCGTAGGAAAACGCTAGTCGCATGACGCGAGCGTTCAACTTTTCCCCCGGGCCGGCGGCGTTGCCCGAGGCGGTGCTCGAGCAGGCGCAGGCGGAGCTCTTGGACTACCGTGGCACCGGGCATTCCGTGCTGGAGATGAGCCATCGGTCTTCCGAGTTCATCGAAATCGCAGCCTCTGCGGAGGCGGACTTCCGCGAGCTGCTCGGCATAGGCGGCGACTACCACGTCCTCTTCCTGCAAGGCGGTGCGACGCAGCAGTTCGCGTTGGTGCCGATGAACCTTGCGGCGGCGGGCGACACCGCCGACTACATCCACACCGGCTCCTGGGGCACCAAGGCCATCAAGGAGGCGTCGCAGCTTGTGCGTGTGCATGTGGCGGCGTCGTCGGAGAAGCAGAGCTTCACTTGCGTCCCGCCCGCTTCGGAGTGGCGGCTGACGCCGAACGCCGCCTACTGTCACATCACCACCAACGAGACCATCGGCGGCGTGCAGTTCCACGACTATCCGGACGTTGGCGCGCCGTTGGTGGCGGACATGTCATCGGAAATCCTCTCGCGCCCGGTGGATGTTTCGCGCTTCGGCCTCATCTACGCCGGCGCGCAGAAGAACATCGGCCCCGCTGGGCTCGTCGTGGTGGTCGTGCGCAAAGACTTGGCCGGCAAGGCGCGGCCGGGCACGCCGTCGATCCTCGACTACGCCGTTCACGCCGCCGAGGACTCCATGTTCAACACGCCGCCCACGTTCGCCTGGTATCTCGCTGGGCTCGTGTTCGCCTGGGTGAAGGCCGAGGGCGGCGTCGCCGAGATGGCGCGTCGCAGCGCGCGCAAGGCCGGCAGGCTCTATGCGGCCATCGAGGCGAGCAACTTCTACACGGCGCCGGTGGCGAAGGCGGACCGTTCGCTGATGAACGTGCCGTTCACGCTCGCCGATGCGACGCTCGATGCCGCCTTCCTCGCCGGCGCCGAGGAACGGGGGCTGAAAAACCTCAAGGGGCATCGCAGCGTCGGTGGGATGCGGGCCAGCCTCTACAATGCAGTGACCGAAGCCGCCGTGGACGCACTGGTGGGCTACATGCAGGAGTTTGAGGCCGAACGTGGCTGAGCCGCCGGCAAACGCCGCTTCCGAACGGTTGCGGGGGATTCGCGACCGCATCGACGAGATCGACGACGAGATCGCTCGCCTCTTGAACGAGCGCGCCAACTGCGCCATCGAAACCGCCGAGATCAAGGTCGCCGAAAGCGGCGGCGGCAAGACGGTGTACTACCGCCCGGAACGCGAGGCCCAGGTGTTCGCTCGGCTGCGCGCAGCCAATGCCGGGCCGCTGTCGAACCGCGACGTCGAACGTCTCTTTCGCACCATCATCTCGTGCTGCCGGGCACTCGAGCAGCCGCTCACGATCGCCTTCCTGGGCCCGCACGGCACCTACAGCGAGGCGGCGGCGCGGGAGCAGTTCGGTGCCTTCGTGCGCACGCGGGCGCTGGCGTCGGTGGACGAGGTGTTCCGCGAGGTGGAGGCGGAAGCCGCCCATTACGGCGTGGTGCCGGTGGAAAACAGCACCGAAGGGATGGTGAACCACACGCTCGACTGCTTCATCGGCTCGCCGCTCAGCATTTGCGCAGAGATCGAACTGCCGATCCACCACGCCTTCATGGTGGCGCGGGGCGCAGACCAGGCAGCGCTGGAGGCGGTCTGTTCGCACCAGCAGTCGCTGGCCCAGTGCCGCCGCTGGCTGGATGCCAACTATCCGGGCTTGGCGCGGCGCCCCGTCGCCAGCAACGCCGAGGCGGCGAGGATGGCGGCGGAGACGAAGAATGTTGCCGCGATCGCCGGCGAGATGGCGGCGGAGCGCTACAGCCTCGACATCGTCCACACCAACATCGAGGACGAGGCCGACAACAAGACCCGCTTTCTGGTGGTGGGCGACCAGGATGTGCCGGCCTGCGGCTCCGACCGCACCTCCATCATCGTCTCCACGCGCAACGCCCCTGGCGCGCTCTACAGCGTGCTCGAACCGTTCAACCGCCACGGCATCAGCCTGTCGCGGGTGGAGACGCGGCCATCGCGGGGGTCGAACTGGACGTATGTGTTCTTCATCGATTTCGAAGGCCATAAGACGGACGCCCCAGTGGCCGCGGCCTTGGCCGAGGTGGAGGAGGTTGCCGTGGAGGTGAAGCTGCTCGGCTCCTACCCGAGGTCGCCTGGGCAATGAGCGATGGCGGCTAGCGTCAACGCGGCCATCGCCGGCCTCACGCCGTACCAGCCGGGCAAGCCGCTTGACGAGCTTGCGCGGGAACTCGGCATCGAGGATGCGGTGAAGCTCGCGAGCAACGAGAACCCGCGCGGCCCGGGGCCCGGTGTCCGGCGCGCCCTTGAAGGCGGGTTCGCCGAGCTTTCGCGCTACCCCGACGGCAGCGGACACCGGCTCAAGAGCGCGCTCGCGGGCCACCTGGGCGTGGCGCCGGAGCGGATCACACTCGGCAACGGCTCCAACGACGTGCTTGAGCTCGCTGCCCGGGTGGCGCTTTCGCCCGGCAGTCGCGGCATCTGCGACGAGCATGCCTTCGTCGTCTATCCGCTTGCCATCACGGCCGCTGGCGGCATCCTGACGCGCATCCCCGCAGAGCAGCATGGCCACGACCTCGAGGCCTTCGGCGCCGCCATCGACAGCGCCACGCGCATCGTCTTCATCGCCAATCCCAACAACCCCACCGGAACCTGGGTGGACGAAGACGCCTTGGTGCGCTTCCTCGACGCGGTTCCGCGCTCTGTCTGGGTGGTGCTGGACGAGGCTTATGCGGAGTACGTGACAAAGCCGGGCTACCCGGATGGCGTGCGTCTCACGGAGCGCTACGACAACCTGATGGTGACCCGCACCTTCTCCAAGGTGCATGGGCTGGCGTCGCTGCGCGTCGGCTATGGCGTCAGCTCGGCGGAGTTCGCAGACCTCCTGAACCGGCTGCGACAGCCGTTCAACGTCAATAGCCTCGCCTTGGCGGCGGCCGAGGCTGCACTCGCGGATGCCGAATACGTCACGGAAAGTCGCCGTCTGAACGAGGAGGGCATGGCGCAGATCGAGGCGGGTCTTGGGGCGCTCGGTTTGGGCTGGATTCCCTCGGTGGGCAACTTCGTCACCGTGGACATCGGCCGCGAGGCTGGCGGCATATACGACGCCCTGCTGCATCGCGGTGTCATCGTCCGCCCGGTTGCCAATTACGGGCTGCCCAACCACCTGCGCGTAACCGTGGGCTTGCCCGACGAAAACCGTCGCTTTCTCGATGCGCTCGCCGAGGTGATGTGAGCGGCTCGCTGCTGCTCGTCGGCACTGGCCTGGTTGGCGGCTCCTTTGCCCTCGCGGCGAGAGCCGAGGGATTGTTCGAGCGCGTGCTGGGTGTGGATGCATCTGCCGCTGCCATCCGCGAGGCGCTGGCGCACGGCGTGATCGACGGCGAGGCCCCACCGAGGCCCGAGGGCGTGACAGGCGTTTGCGTCGCGGTGCCGGTGGCGGCCATCGCGGAAAGGGTGCGCTTTGCCGATGCGGTGGCCCCCGGTGTGCCCGTGTTCGACGTGGGCAGCGTCAAGAAGCCTGTTCTCGACGCCCTCAAATCCCGAACGCCGGCCACCTTCGTGCCCTGCCATCCGATT
>VXSY01000010.1 GCA_009837725.1 Gammaproteobacteria bacterium
AGCAACTGACATCCTATGGCGAGCAGGCGCCAAAGTCCGACAGGCTGCTAGCGCGAACTGCTGGCCTTCGTGCTCGCATTCGCTCGCAGCTACGGCTAATCCGGCAGGCCCAGCACCCGCTTGGCGATGATGTTCAGTTGCACTTCGTTGCTGCCACCGGCGATGGAGCCGGCCTTGCCGGCGAGCCATTGGCGGGTGGTTTCCTGTTCATCGCCCGTGATGTGTGCGCCTTCCCAGCCGACGCCTTGGGTGCCCATCATCGACACCTGCATCTCGGCGCGTTCCTTGCGCAGGTTCGCGCCGTAGTACTTGAAGATCGACGTGGCCGGGCCCGGGGTGTTGCCTTGCGACTCCTCCACCGTTCGGCGCTGGGTGAGGCGGAAGGCGGTGGCGTCGATGTTGTGACGGGCGAGGTCTTCGCGCAGGTTCGGATCGCTGATGCGGCCATCGTCGTGGCCCACGTAGTCGCGCGCGAGTTCGTGCAGTTCCGGGCCGGACTCGCGGTTGTCGCCGGAGGCGAGTGAGCCGATGCCGGAGCGCTCGTGCTGTAGCAGCCGCTTGGCCACCGTCCAGCCTCGGTTCAGGCCGCCGACAAGGTCGTCCTTCTGGGCGATGGCGTCGTCGAAGAAGGTCTCGTTGAAGGGCGATGCGCCGGAGATGAGGCGGATCGGCTTCACCGTCACACCCGGCTGGTGCATGGAGAAGAGCAGGAAGCTGATGCCCTCGTGCTTCGGCACGTCGGGGTCTGTGCGCACCAGGCAGAAGATCCAGTCGGCGAACTGCGCCCCGGAAGTCCAGATTTTCTGGCCGTTGATGACGAAATGATCGCCAGCATCCTCGGCCCGCGTGCGCAGGCTCGCGAGGTCCGAGCCGGACGAGGGCTCCGAATAGCCCTGGCACCACCACACCTCGCCGCGGGCGATGCGCGGCAGGTGGCGCGCCTTCTGTTCCGGCGTGCCGTATTCGAGCAGAGTCGGGCCGATCATGATGGTGCCCATGCCGGACACCGGTGCACGCACCTCGAGATCGCGCATCTCTTGCAGCAGGGTGACGTATTCCTCCTTGCCGAGTTCCGCGCCGCCGTACTCCTTCGGCCAAGTCGGCACGGTGAAGCCCCGATCGGCGCAGCGGTCGACCCAGAGCTTCTGATCGTCCGTCATCGGTGCGATGGTGCCGCCGCCGGGCACCACGCCAGGCCCGCGGCAGCTCTCCGGACAGTTCTCGTCAAGCCACTCCCGCACTTCGCTGCGAAACGACATGCCGCAATCCTCCCTTGCTTAATCCCGTGTTCCGAAGTGCCTACAGTTTGTCGGCTTGCCCCGTGCGCGGCAAGTGCCTGCGCGCCCTTGCGGGCGCGTTGGCAGTTGCTCCGCAACTGCTTTTATAGACGGAAATGTGGCCTGTCCGAGTCTCGCGTGGGTGGGATGGGTGACCTTGGGGGGATTTCACGCCACAATGGAGCGGTGCCCAAAGGTGACGAGGAGGGGCTGCCATGGACTACGAGATCATCTCGGCGGACTGTCACATCGACCTGCCGTGGTTGCCGCCGGACCTGTTCACGAGCGAGGCGCGCGCGCACCTGAAGGAGCGCATGCCCTACGTTGCCGAGACGGAGAAGGGCCCCTATTGGGTCAGCCGTGGCGGTGGGCAGTTTGGGCTGCAGAATGGCATGGGGTCGGCCGGGCGCGTGTATGTGCCGGGGCAGATTCACCGTTCCGATCGCATGGCGGAGACGGGACTGTATTCCGACGGCGCAAAGGGCATCCGGCGGCTGACCGAACCGGACCTGCGGCTTCAGGACCAAGACCGCGATGGCGTCCAGGGCGAGGTGCTCTACGGCATTCTCGGCGCCGCCATGCGGCTCGGCGACGACGAAGCCGCCGACGAGATGATGCGCATCTACAACGAGTGGCTGGCCGGCTTCTGCGCCACCCATCCGGACCGCTATGCCGGTCTCGCCACCATTCCGAGCCACGATGTGGACGCTGCCGTGCAGGAGGTGACGCGGGTGGCGGCACGCGGCGCACTGCGCGGCATTGAAGTCGCCAACACGCACGAGATGGCGCCGCTGTTCGATCCGTCCTGGGAGCCGCTCTGGGCAGCGGCGGAGGAAGCGGGGCTGCCGGTGCACTACCACACCATCGGCCCGCGCATGGACTACGACTACAGCAACATGGCGCCCCTGCAGCGCCGGCAAGCGTTTGCTGTCCACATCACGAGCTTCCAGCTCGCCATGTCGAAGATCATTATGGAGACCATCTACGGCGGCGTGCTCGAAGCCCATCCCGGCATGAAGCTGGTGATCGGCGAGAGCGGAATCGGCTGGATTCCCTACATCCTCGAGCACATGGACCTCGAGTGGGAAGACCAGTTCGCCGACCTCACCCTCACCATGAAGCCGTCCGAATACTGGAAGCGGCAGTGCTACGCCACCTACCAGAGCGATCCGATTGGCATTCGCCTACTCGACATCCTTGGCGAGGACAACGTGATGTGGGGCAGCGACTTCCCGCATCCAGACGGGGTCTGGCCAGATTCCAAGGAGTTCATCGCCAGAGAACTCGGCGATGTGGACGAGGGCGTGCGGCGCAAGATCATCTGCGAAAACGCAGGGCGGCTTTACGGGTTCATCGATTGACCGTGCGATGATCGTTGGGGACGGGACCGGCCCGTCCCCAACGGAAGGGCGATCAACGCCGCCTTGCGGGGACCAGCTCCGTGAGGATGCCGCCGGCGGATTTGGGATGGAAGAAGGCTGCCGAGACGCTGTTCGGGTCCGCCACCCCAAGGTCGATTTGGCGTAGCCCCTGAGCGCGCAGGCGCGCGGATTCGGCGGCAACGTCGTCGCAGCCGAAGCCCCAATGGTGCAGGCCCGGGCCGAAGCGCTGCAGGTATTTCCAGGTGCCAGCTTCCTTTACCGCCGGAATCAGCACCTCGATGCGGGTTTGGCCTTCACCGACCTGGAACATGTAGTTGTGGGTTCCTTCTGGCGCGAAGTAAGCGCCGTCGGGGAGCGGCGTCGCACCCTCGTCCAAGGGGAATCCGAGGCGCGAGTCGAGCGTCTCCATCGCCTCCTCGATGGTGTGTGCGACGACACCGATGTGGTCGAGCATGACGATCATGGTGAATCCTCCTTCAGTTCAACGTATGCGGCCCAGCTCGAACAGCACCCGCCGGCAATGACCAAGCAAAGCAGCCCCTCCGTGCGAGGGCCCTTCTGGGGGGAGGGCGTCTCGCCCTCCAAGCGCGCCGAAGGCGCGCACGCAGCGGAGCCGGCCAGCGCCACCACACGCCGCGTCCCACCCAACGCCAACAAGGCGCCAGCCTCGAACAAACCCACCGACAAGCCAGCCTCCAATCCACGAACGCCGGTCATGCCACACGCCCTTGCGAGCGTAGAGGGCAAGATGCCCTCCCCCCAGAGCCCACCGCAAGGGCCAGGGCGCACTAGGCGTCCCACGGCGCTACCAGCACCTTGCCCTGTTGGTCGGGTGTTGCCAGCGTCTCGAAGGCTTCGCCAACGCCATCGAGGCCCACCGTGTGGGTGATGATGGGTTCAACGGGCAGCACGCCGTCGGCGATGAGGCGCAGGGTTTCGGCGAATTCTGCTGCCGTGTAGCCGAGCACGTATTGCACGTTGAGTTCCTTGTTGATGGCGATCAAGGGGCGGGCGTGGTCGGTTTGCAGGCAGACGCCGACGATGACCAGGCGCGAGTGCCGAGGTGCGCCTAGGAACATCTGATCGATCACGCCGGGGACGCCGACGCATTCGAACGCCACGATCGGTTCGCCCTTGGCGATTTCCGGCAGTTGCCACGGTGCGCGCTCGGCCGGGTCCACCACCGTGTCGGCACCGAGCTTCTCGGCCAAGCGGCGCCGTTCCGGCGAGTATTCCGCGACCAGAATCGCGCCGGGCGCTTTCGCGTTCGCATCTGCCCGGAGTGCCTTGAGCGCCGCCACCACGGCGAGCCCCACCGGCCCGGCACCGATCACCAGCGTCGTTTCTCCGCCCTCAAGGCGCGCCATGTTCACCGCGTGATAGCCCACCGCCATCGGTTCGGTAAGCGCCGCGTGAGTAGGCGGCAGTCCGGTAGGAACTCGCTGCAACAGCTCCGCCGTCAGCAGCATGTATTCAGCGAAGCCGCCAGGAGCGTCCGGGCTGTAGCCCACCGGAACCACCGGCTGACGCGCAAGCATCGGCACCGAGCACACATGGTCGCCGACGCGAACTCCAGCCGGTGCCTCGCCGGGCCCAAAGTCCACCACCTCCGCGCAGAACTCGTGCCCCAGCACCACCGGATCGAACGTCGTGAGCTTGAACGCCCCGCCAGCCTCTCGGCTAGTCGCAACGAAATCCTCCGTATGCCGAGCCGCGTGCAGGTCGGAACCGCAAATTCCGCAAGCGACGGACTTGGCGATCACCTCACCCGGCCCAGGAACTGGATCGTCCAAAGTCTCGACGCGGAATGCGCCCCGCTCCATCACCGCCGCCCTCATGCCTCAGCCCTCCTCGTCGATGCCTTCGTCGTCGTTGTCCTCGCCGACCCCTTCGTCGTCACCCTCGTCGTCATCGTCCTCGTCGTCGATTGCCGTTGCCGAGGCAGGCGCCTTCACCGGCAGTTCCACGATCATCGTCGTGTATTCGCCGGCCGCGGTATCGACCCGAATGCTGCCACCGTGGTTGCGGATGATGTCGGCGGAAAGGGCGAGGCCCAGGCCAGTGCCCTGATCGGTGGGCTTGGTGGTGAAGAAAGGATTGAAGACCTTGTCCACCAAGTCCGAAGGAATGCCGCTGCCGTTGTCGTGAACCTGCACCTCGACGCTGTCGCCGCGACGCCGGGTGCTGAGCTTGAGACCAGGTTCCCAGCCGTCGTCGGCCGCGCCGGCCTCCTCGCGCGCTCGCCGCTTCTCGTTGGTGGCGTATGCCGCATTGCTGACCATGTTGAGGAACACCCGTCCCACGTCCTGCGGCACGACCTCGATCTCCCCGGCGTCGGGATCGTAGTCCGTTTCGATCTCCATGTTGAAGTCGGAGTCCGTGGCGCGGGCACTGTGATAGGCAAGGCGGGCGTGTTCGTCGAGCAGGTCGTTGATGGGGGCTGGACGACGCTCGCCGCCGCCCCGGCCCATGGACAGCATGTCGCGCACGATGCGGTCGGCGCGCCTGGTGTGATGCAGGATGCGTTCGAGGTTCTCGCTCATGTCGCCATTGATCTCGGCCACGTACTCGCGCTGCTCGTCGTCGAGGTGGCCCGCCTCGGCGGAGATGAGGTCGGCCAGTTCCTCGTTCAACTCGGTCAACAGTTCCGTGCAGCCCTCGGCAAAATTCTTCACGAAGTTCAGGGGATTGCGGATCTCGTGTGCGACTCCGGCGGTGAGTTCGCCGAGCGCGGCGAGCTTCTCGCGCATGACGATCTGATCCTGCGCCCGGCGCAGTTCGCCGAGGGTGTCCTCCAGCCTCGAATTGACGCGGCGCAGTTCCTCCGCCTGCCGCTCGACGAGGTTGAGGCGCTGCGCCTCGATGGAGCGGAGCCGGAACACCTCCAGAGTGCGGCCGAGTTCCGCCACCTCGTCGTTGCCCTCGATCTCGACGCTGGACTTGAGGTCTCCCGCGGCCATCTGGCGCATCCGGTCTGCCAGCCGTTGCAACCGCCGCAGCAGCGGCGCCACCACAACCATGGCTATGGCGAGGGCCCCGACGATGCTGAACGCATTCAAGAGCAGCAACGCGTTTTCGCCGATGTTGATGACGTCGGCCGCCGCCTCGGTGGCAGTGGCGGCATCCTGCTCCGCGGCACCCACCATCACGTTGATTTCGTCCACGAGCTCGGCGGCAAGGCCCCGATTGGCGACTGCAAGGGTCTGCTGTTCCTCGAGCAGGGCCAGCTCGCTGGCGCGCAGGGAAAAGCCAGCATCCTCGCCAAAGCCGATGGCAAACAGACGGTTGAAGTCCTGCACGAGCTCTTCGGGTAGCTCGGCTTCGCCGAGTCGGGAGAGACTGCGCCGGGCACCGTTGCTAGCAGCCTCGAAGCGTTCCCGCAAGGGTTCGAGCAAAGCCGCGTCGGTGGAAGTGAAGGCCATCGCCACGAGGCGGGTGCCGATGGTGGCATTGGCATAGAGCTCGGTCAGGTGGCGGTAGCGCATCACCTGATCGGCGTTCAGGTGGCGCTCCTGCGGGGCCGCCGTGGAGTCGAGGTCGCGGAAGCCCGTCACCGTGAAGAAGAACTGATCGTCCAAGGCGCTCGCGAAGCTCGCCTCGAAGCGAGTCTGCAACGTGGCCAACTCGGCGCTCAAGTCCTCGCGCCGACCGGAGAGGACGAAGCGCTGCCCCACCGAGCGTTCGACGGCCTCGATGTTGGCAGCGAGTTCGTGCGCCTGCGTCCTCGCCGCCAGCACGGCGTCGTCTGCGTCGGCGTTGGCGAGTGCTTCGAGATGATCCTCGAACAGCGCCAGGTCCTCTCCCACCGCTACCCGAACGCGTTCGAGTTCGGCCGGTGTGGTGGCGGCAGCGAGGCGCGCGGCGGCCACCGCCAGCAGGTTGCTCTGTCGCGCGAGGCCAAACGCCCCCACGAGCCCGGGCACGCTGCGTTCCCCGACCCGCTCCTGGGCGTCGCCGACTGCGTCGAACGACAGCCAGCCGACGAGGCTCGCCGCCATCGTCAAGAGCACTGCGCCGCCGATGGCGAGATAGAGGCGCACGGCGATGCGGTCCAGCATGCGCGCCAGGCGACCGAGCCAGTTGCGCCGCTTCGCGGGAGAGGACTCGGCTTCGACCCCGTTCGCCGGTTCGCTCATCGGCGCGCCTCAGCAAGATTCGTGACGCTGCGATAGCTGCCGCCGGGGCCGATGACCGTGACGAACACCGCGTCCGAGCCCTGATTGTCGTCGCTGCCGTATTCGAGCCCGAAGCCACCCATGTCGATGGCGCCGGCCCGACGCAAGGTCTCGAGGAACCGTGCACGCGTGACTTCGGCGCCAGCGCCTTCGAGCGCGACGATGGCGAGGCGGCCGGCGAGGTATCCCTCGAGGGAGACGAATCCAGGTGCAGCGTCTTGATCCACCACAGCGAGCGCGTTGCGGTATGCCCGCACCACATCGAGGTCATCGGTTGGCAACGGCACCACCTGCGTCACGAACACGCCGTCGCCGCGAGCCCCCAACTCACCCGCCAGGGCATTGCTGCCGACGAAGGAGATGGTGAGGAACACCGGATCAAAGCCGAGATTGCGGGACCAGGCGATGGTGGCGGCCACGGGCTCGTACGCGCCGATGAGGATTACGGCGCCCGGCGCGGCGCGCATAAGATCCAAGACGCCCGTCTTGACCGCCGTGGTGTTGCGCCGATAGACCGCGGTGGCAGCGAGTTCCATTTCCCGTCGCTCCATCGCCAGCCGCACGCCGTTGTACCCGGCGAGGCCAAAGGAGTCGTCCTGACGCATGACGGCGATGCTGCGGATGTTCAAGTCCTCGATCAGGTGCGCCACCATGGCCTCGGTCTCCTGATAGTAGGAGGCACGGAGATTGACCACGCTTTGCAGCCCCGACGAACGCAGAAACTCGGCGCCGGTGAAGGGCGCAATGTAGGGCACGCCGGCGGCTTCCGCCACCGGTGCGGCGGAGCGCGACGTGGGCGTGCCGACCGCCCCGATGAGGGCAAACACGCCGTCCTCCTCGATCAGGTGACGGGTGTTGGCGATGGCGGCCTCGGGTTCGTAGGCGTCGTCGCGAGACAAGAGCGTGAGGCGCCGGCCATGGATGCCACCGGTCGCATTGGCCTCGGCAAAGGCGGCCTCGATGCCGAGCCGCATGTCGCGTCCGAGCTGTTCCGCCGGGCCGCTGAAGGCAGCGGATTGGCCAAACAGGACGCGGCCGTCGGCGACTCCCGCGACTTGGCCCCAACCGGGGGATGCGGCGAAGGCGAGGGCCGCGAACGCGGTGGCGATGCGCAGGGCGCCGCCCGACCTCCGCTCGTGCCGCCCGACGCGCACGGCTAGAGCTTCTTGATCAGGGTGACGACGTTGAGGTCTTGCTCGCGCACATAGTGAAACTCGTCCATCACCCGACCGACGAGGAATACGCCAAGGCCGCCGATGGGCCGGTCATGGAGCTCGGCGTCGGTGTCGGGCACCTCCGAGTCGTGAGTGGGGTCGAACGCCTTGCCATTGTCGCTGATGCGCACGGAAACGGCGTCTTGGCCGGTCGAGATGTCGATGTCGATCTGGCCCCCGCCGACCACGCCATACTTGATGACGTTGAGGACGATTTCCTCGATGGCGAGGCGGATCTGATAGGCGGCCGTGGCGGGCCAATCGTGGGCCTCGGCCAACTCGTCCACTTTCCCGAGCGTTTGCTCCAGGGCATCCTCGTCTTCGGGAATCGACAGCGTGAGTCGCGTGTCGGCCATGTCGAAGCCCTCAGTTGCGGTGCAGCACCAAGCAGGTGATGTCGTCGGACTGCTGTGCGCCGTCGGCGAAGCGACGTACCGCATCGAACACCCGGTCGTTGATCTCGCGGGCATTCCGGGGTGCGCCTGTCGCGAACACCTCGTGCAGCCGCTCCATGCCAAACTCCTCCTTGGCAGCGTCGGTGGCCTCCGTCACCCCGTCGGTGTAGAGCACCACGCTGTCACCGGGGTCGAGGGAAATCTGCGCCTCGCTGTAGGAGATGCCCGAGGCGACGCCCAAGGCGATGCCGCCGGTGGTGGCGAGATCGGTGACGGTGCCATCGGGCTGGACTCGCACCGGCTGGTTGTGGCCGCCGTTGGCATAGTCCAAGGTTCCGGCGGCAGGATCGTAGATGGCGTAGAACATGGTTACGAACATGGCCGCGTCGTTGTCGTCGGACAACAGGTTGTTGACTTCCGTCAGTGCGGGACCCGGGTGGCGGTTGCCGATGGCCGAACCCTTGAGCAGCGTCCGACTCGACATCATGAACAGCGCCGCCGGCACACCCTTGTCGGATACGTCGGCGATGGCGAGGCCGACCCGACCGTCTTCTAGCTGGAAGATGTCGAAAAAGTCCCCGCCGACATCCCGCGCCGGGTCCATGCTGCCGTAGATCTGATACTCCGGATTGGAAGGAAAGGTGCTCGGCAGGATGGACTGCTGCATCTGGTTGGCGATCGTGAGTTCGTTCTGGATGGCGAGCAGCTTGTCGCGGGACGCCACCGCCTCACGCCACATCTCGGCATTGGCGAGGGCGCGGTCCACGGTGGTGCGCAGATCGTTGAAGTCGAGGGGCTTGGTAACGAAATCGAAGGCGCCTCGATTCATCGCCGTGCGGATGTTCTCCATGTCGCCGTAGGCCGACACGATCACCGAGCGCAGATCGGGGTTCAGCTTGCCGACTTCGTCGAGCAGGGTGAGGCCGTCCATGCGCGGCATGTTGATGTCGGAAAGCACCAACTCGACATCCGGTGCCTCGTGCAGGCGGGCGAGGGCCTGCACCCCATCGCCAGCAAAGAGGAACTCATACTTGCCGGAACGGATGTCCCGGCGCATGCGTTGCCGGATCAAGCGCTCGACATCTGGCTCGTCGTCGACGACGAGGATTTTCTTGCCCGGCTCGCTAGCCACCCGTGCTTCCGTCGTTTCCTCCCAACCCTCCGGCAAGGATTCTAACAGTCTGTCGGACTTCGCCGCTTCGGCGAAATCCGACAGCTGCTAGTGTGCCGTCCCACAAGCTCGTGGTACTTCGGGGACGCCAAATGCAGGCACTCAACGACCTCTCGGGGCGAATCCCAGGCGGCACATCCTC
>VXSY01000127.1:0-7868 GCA_009837725.1 Gammaproteobacteria bacterium
GCAGAGGCACGCCGCACGACTCAACTCATCCGTACACCACTTTCGACCATAGCTCTGTACATCCGCGTGCCATACATGTTCGAGGAACTGGGCTTTCGAGTAGCCCTTGGCTATCAAGGCAAGTGTCTTACCTTCCCTGACCATTTCTTCCGCGAAGACCGCGAGCCCAAAGATGCGTACTCGGAGCTCTTTGAGGAAGTCCTCGATTTCATACGCGAAACCGAGCCGGGGTCGTGGCCATTCGAGACCGCGTGACCCTTCTCAACGCTGAATCACGTTCGTTCGCGGTCGCGCTGGGTCCCAGTTGCCCTTGTGGCGACGCGCCGCGCCGCAATCCCATCCGTTCCCACATACTGACCGTCGGGCCGCACACATGCGCGCGGTAGCGTCAACCTCCAATGGCGGCGGCGCGGCGTTAAGCGCCGAGGAACTGGAGCTGGGACTACGGCGAGGATCGCTAACGGCTGCTGTACGGCAGAGGGTCGGATGTTGGTGGTGATCTACGCCATGCGAAACACGACAGTCCGCATCACATCCGCCCGCAAGGGCAGCCGCGTGGAGGTTCGAGAGTATGAGCAGAACACGGTCGACGTTTGATCCCGACAACCCTAGGACCTTGCGCGCGGTCGGGTCGATCATGAGATGCGCGCGCGTGCTTTTCAGCGCGTCTCCTCGCTTCCGAACGAAGTCGACTCAGGTCGTGAGCGAGGTCCATGTCCGGTGAGGTTGCCAGGTTCAACTCACGGGACAACTTCGCCAGAAGCACCTTTGCGCCGTTGGGCCTTTAGACGCGACTGCGCCAAGTGAATGCGTTCGTTGACCCGCTCAATGTTGTCCTCTAGGTAGGACGCGAATCCCATTGGCTACCCCTTGGGTTTTGAATCCGTCATGATGCGGAGTACGGTCCGTGACAGCGTACGTCTTTGCTGGCAGCTACTCCGCTGGGCGGCCACGGCCCCGTCCAGAACCGACGCTCGCCGTGCGGCTGGAACGACGCCGCGGCCGTCTTCCCGGTTTTCGACGCCGCTTGAGAATTGCCTTAAGTGCGACCAGATCCACCTTGGGATTGACGCGACGCATCGCCCCGAAGGCATCGCCATCGAGCGCCGAGGGCCCTGCCGCTTGCCATTGTCGGTGCCGCCATAGGAACCGTGACCATTGGTCGTCACGAACGTCGTGGACGACCACTTCCCCCGCGCGCCACCAGAATCGGTAATCGGCGATGACCTTCATGGGGATATCCGGGTCGATCTTGCCGCGGAGGAAGATGGTGAGTACGCCCCTGCGAAAGAAGGTGTCCTCGTAATCGCCACTGACGATGAGCTTGGTACACAGTTTGCGAAGTACCTCGATGGACAGGCGGGGTTCCGCGTTGCCGGGTCCGTAGATGTCGGTGACTCGGCGGGAGTGACGCTCTACCCGGATCCACGCGACGGGAACATCATTGGACCGGATCTCATGAAAGCTCGCCACTCCGTCGCGCAACTCGTCGTGGTAACCGAAGTCGTTGTAGCGCAAGCAGTTGCCGCCGCGCCTTCCAGCGGAGCGCAGCTTCGCAATTGAGTTTAGAGGGTGGCTCGTGTGTGTGGCGTCTAGCACCTTGGGGTCGCCTGGCCCGTACTCCCTGCGTTCGTTCCAGGCCCGTCCAGCGCGGTTGGCCAGGCCGCGGGCTCTGCTGCACTCGTCGACCGTCCGTGACCACGGTTGGTTGTGGTCAATGTGTCTGAGGTAATCCCTGATGCGCCGGCAGGTGTTGAGGTCATAGCGGCGGGCGTTCACCCACTGCTGCATGCCGACGATGTGACGAAGCGTAGTTGCTGCTTTGCGCAGCTCCGTCGACTTGCGTCCCCGGAGGTCCGTCCGGCCAGGGTTGCCAAAGTGGGCGTCCAGTGCCTTTCGCACCTTGTTCCGGCGCGCGAGCGGCTCCACGCAGCGAAGCAGGCGTTCGACGACGACGGCCGTGCACATGCACTTGGTCATCGGCTTAGGTCCCGTCTGCACTTGGCCGGACGTCGCTTCCACTGGTCCCGGGTTCGCTTTCGGCGCAACGTCCGGCGCCGAGCCTTGCCGACCGGGCGATAGCAGGTGATCACGGTTGTGCCGTCGGTTACGACCACACAGCCGCGGAGCCGCTCAAGGGTCTGGATGCGGCGCTTGTACTCCCTGATCTCCCTGTCCGCATCGCGGTCGAGGAGTACGACGCGCCCGTAGGGGGCGACGGTTCCGCACTCCTTCACGAGCTTCACGTCCGCGTCACGCAGCCCGCGTTGCCGCATGCGGCGTTCCGCGTGTCGCGTGATCGTCGAAAACGATGGTTCGGCACCCTCAGGACACTTGCTCATCTCAGACAATCCTTCGGTTAGGTTTGACTCAAAAAGAGGCTATCATAAGATATTTGCCGGATCAAGCTAGACTTGGCTTCATGGAAGGATCGATTTCGGCGAGTTACGAGCCGGCTGACTACCCGCGCTTCGCCGTAGCCGTGGACATCGCGCTGTTCAGCATCTGCGACGGCGCCGTCCACATAGGGCTCGTACGGCGGGAAGAGCCGCCGTTCGAAGGGCGATGGGCGCTACCCGGTGGGTTCGTGCGGGAGAACGAGAATCTCGACGAGGCAGCCAGGCGTAAGTTGGCGGAGGAGACGAGCATCCCGGGCGGGGATGACTCCTATGTAGAGCAGCTGGGCGGCTACGGCGACCGCGAGCGCGATCGGCAAATGCGGGTGGTGACGGTCGCGTACCTAGCGGTGTTCGCGGATTTGCCGGCTCTTGGCGCGGGCGGCGAAGCCGCATACCGGCGGATGATTCCTCTTCGGGACATCACCGCCGGGGGCCTTGCCTTCGACCATGCCCGGATCGTCGAGGACGCTCTACAGCGGATCCGTTCGAAGCTCGAGTACACGACCTTTGCAACGACGTTCCTTCCACCGGTGTTCACGATCGGCGACGTTAGGGAAGTGTATGAGGCGGTGTGGGGCGCGCGCATGCACAAGGGCAACTTCCAGCGCAACTTTCGCAGGAACGGAGGGTGTTTCGTGCGCGAGGAGAATCCGGCGTTCGACCACCGCCGGCGGACAGGACGTCCGGCGCAGCAGTGGTGGTCACTGAAGGGGCGCGAACAGGAGGGGCGGAACTCCGTCGCGCTGCTGGAGCACGCGCTGGTTGCGCCCCGCGAAGTGTGGCGGCACCGGCTGGACCGGGCCAGGGGACAGCGGACGTTCGTCCGGACTCTCCCGGAGGTTCGTAGGATCCTCAGGGAACGGGGACTTGGGACGTTTGATGCGCGATTCACCGCACTCGACTCGGAAGGGCAGCGATTGGCCGTGTGGTGCGTCCTAAGTGGCGAGGGCGCGGTGCTGCGTGAGGACCGGGAGACAGTCGTGCTGATTGCCAGACGGTTGCGGGACCAAGGTTTGGCGACTTTCCAGAGGTTGCGCGAGGAGGGGCCGTTGTATGCCGCCATCACCAGTGCGCTCAAGGCGACGCGGGGCGATGTGGGGTTGGAATGGCCGAAAGGGCCGGTGAAGAGAGTGCGGGCCTATCGACCAGTGACTGACATGAACGCGCCGGACTGGTGCGACTGTGTCGTTCGTGCCTTGCGAGATCAGCGCGCGAAGGAGTCGGTCGGCAGAGACCTCGTAGAGAAGGGGTCGTTTGCTGTCGCGCAGGAGCGTTACGGCATACGCACCGCAGACGGATCACCTTGCAAGTATCTGACCCCGGCAATTCGCGAACGCGTTAGGGCCGGTCTGAACCTAGCCGTTCGAGACGGATACGTGGGCGAAGCATCGCCCGACCAGCTAGGGTGCTTCACGCTCGAATGTCGGTACTCGGAGCCCTAGCTCTGGTCCATGAGATGGGTAGGACGTTGCGCTGCGACCGGCCGGTCAGGACAGGCCGCGCGTTGTTGTCTGGATTGATGGCATCCGAACGTCGCGGTTCGTGTCGTACCTCCGGCATCCGACAATCGATTGTGGGTTGACCGATGGGACATCGTTGGTTCGCCAGCTGTCCGATCGAATCCTTGGAGCAACCAGAGTCACTCGTCGCGTTTGGGGACCCGCTGTCGATGGCGCGATCGACTCGCTTGATAGCCGCAAACTACCGCGGGCGGTCAAAGGCCACCCGGAAGCCTAGCGTGGGGGAGCGGTAATGCGGTGAGAGGTGGTTGCGGTGGTCGATTCGGGCCGTGGTGGGGCCGGGGAGGAGGTAGTTGCCGCCCTTGACGACGATGGCGAAGCTGCCGGAGGCGCCGGACACGCTGCGGGTCCATTCGGAGACATTGCCGCCCATGTTCAGGAGGCCCTCGGGGGTCTTGTCGCCCGACTCTTCGCTTGGCAGTTGAGGGCCGCGCAGGGCTTGCTCGCCCGTCACCGGGTTGGCGGCGGTGAAGTCGTCGCCCCAAGGGTAGATGCGCGTGCCTTGGCCCGAGGCGGCGCGTTCCCATTCCAAGGCTGTGGGCAGGCGGCCGCCGGCCCAGGAGGCGAAGGCGTATGCGGACCACCAATCGACGTTCACCACCGGCAGGTCTGGTTCCTGCAACTGCTCCCGCCAATCGGGCGGACGATGGCTGTGGGACGCGGGTTGGTTGGCTTCGGCGTGGTATCAGGCAAGCACGAAATGGTCGCGCAGGAAGGTGGCGTATTGGCGGCGGCTGACTTCTCGCGTCATCAAGTGCAGGTTTGGGGGGGTGTTAAGGCTTGCGTCCGTCGAGAGAATACGGCCGATGAGGGGCAGTTGTTGCCGAGGGAGCGCGGAGAGAAGGCTTGGGATGCGCGCCAAGGCGGGGATGCCGACCTCGTAGCTGCCGGGGGGCACTTGCCTCGCATCTGGTTCTGCGCGCCATGGCGTTGGGAACGGTTCGTGGTCGTAGGCGCAGCGAAATCCCAGATACGGGGAACGATGGTCCACCGGCGCGAGGCGATGTAGTGCGGCCAAGCTATAGATCCCGCGCGGAGCGTTGTAGCCGTTGCCGCCCATCACGGCTGGGCCGTCGGCGAGGTCGCTGACCGCCCACTCCGACACGCCGTGCGCCATTCCGGACAGCCCTTCGGGCGTGTCCGCGTCCGGATGCAGGCCGCACTTCTGCGCGGCGTTCAGGAGCGGATCGAGATAGGGCCAAGCGTCCGACTCCAGGACATCGCCCGGCGGATAGAGGCGAGGGCGTTGGCCGGCCGCGGCAGCCACCCATTCCGATGCCGTGGGCAGCCGCCCGCCAGCGGCGCGGCAATAGGCCACGGCATCCCACCACGTGATTCCGGTCGCTGGCGCATCGAGGCGTCCGCTGATGGTGTGGTCGCGGCTTTCGCTGAAGTGTCGCCAGTTGGGCGGTTGGTCTGGCGCGGCGGCGCGGGCAGCCGCCTGTGGCTCGAACGGCACCCAGCCGGCGAACCTATAGAAATCCCCTTGCCGCACCTCGCATCGGTCAAGCCAGAGCGGCGCGGTCAGACGCAAGGTGCGGGGGCCTGCAGCCAACACATGGTCGAACGAGCGCAGATACGCGAAATGGTCGAGGTGGCGGAGCAGGACGGCGTCGAACCTGGCGCCCGCCGAGTCGTCGTCCCTTGCGCCGGTGATCGTGACGAGGGACGTGTCGTAGGCCAGCCAAAGCGGGTAGAGCTTGACGAGCGCGACAAGGGAGCAAAGTGCGGCCACGGCAATGGCCCACGGCGCAAGGCCCCGGAACCTAGGCAGCGCCGCAAGAACGGCGCGGGCTCCTGGCCTTCGTGTTGGCATTCGCTCGTAGCTACGGCTAGCGCGTTGGAGCTTCCGCCGTCGCGTTGCTCGCAGCGCCGGCCAGAGCCCGTTTGCCAAGCGGTATGCCGGCGAAGAACAGCAGGACGACGGCGAGCACGACCAACAGATAGAGCAAAAGCTGCCGGAACTCTTGGCGGAAGGCGACGCTGGGAATCTGCGACTCCATCCGAAGCCCGTCGATCGCGAGCGCGTTTTCGCCTGCCGGCAAAACCAGCCCGCCCACTTCGTTGACTCCGGCGAACAGGAATCCGGTGAGGAAGTCGTTGCGCTCCGGGTTTACCAGTGTCACGACACGCCAGCGTGGTTCCGGTTCCGGGACGACTTCCGGCGGTGGCATCAGCACGACGACGTTGCGTGCCAGCTCCACCCGCAGCCCCTCGTGGATCTCCGCGTGCAGGCCCAGCCGCTAACTGACGGGTGCGTATGCCGGGGCATCGGCGCGCGGGAACGCGGCTTCGGCGTCGGTGACGCTGCGCCGCCATCGCACGCGGGCGAGTAGTTCGTTCGGGAACAGCGTCACGTGCTGGGGCTGCCCGTCCGGGATCGTCTCCGCGATCACCCTGAGCGACCGGTCGTCCGGCGCTTGCGGTGCGGCGATGATCCTCGTCAGACGTCCGATGAGCTCGGCGAGGGCAGGCTCGGGCGGTGGCAGTTCCGGCACGATGTCGAGCACATCGCGGCGCAGTTCGAAGTCCGTCAGCGGCGACGGGAGGTTGGCGCCTGCGGCCTGCTGCACGCCCGTCAAATACGCGAGCAACCCGCGCACCAGGGTGAAGAGGTCGAAGTCGACGTCGTCCTCGCGAACGTCTTCGCTGGTGCGGCGCCAAGCGGCGCGGAATCGCATGGCGTTCGATTCGGTGGCGCTTTCGGCATCGCTGGCGCTCCCGCTAGGGGGCATCTGGGCCCTTCCGTCTCGTTGCGGGAAGCCTCGCGGAAGGTCGAGGTGCTGATCCAGCGAACCGTCCCGTGCCGCCATGCCGCCGAAGCCTCCACGCAGATTGTCGGTGGGATAGTTGGCATCGAAGGCACCATGCCGCAGTAGGGCAACGTCGCTCGGCAGCGCGTACGGCGCACTGCCCACACCGGTTGGCCCCAGCTCTTCGCCCTCTGACTCGCGTTGACGAGGTTGTGTCTGCCGTGCCCAAGTCGGCCTCTGCCCCTGCCGCGCGCCGCCGGCCTCGCCGCCGTCGAGAAAGTGCCAGTGCAGCGGCGACAGGCCATGCTTGCGGAAGATCGACATGGCGACATAGAACTGGTCGATCCCATAGACATCCACGCGGGTGGCCGCAAGCTGTTCCGGCGCCAGGGAGGCGAGATAGTGATCGAGCTCGTTGTCTTGCAGCAGCAGCTCGTCGCGGCCATAGATGCGGCCCGTGTAGCCATCGCGCACATGGTCGTCGTGCAGCTCGATGATGGGCATGGTGGCGTGTTGGGGATTGCGGTCGAGGGGCGAGGTGACGTAGTCGTGTAGTTGCGCCGGGGGCGATGTGGGCAGCGCGTTCATGACGAAGGAACTCGCGATCTCGCGGCTCAGGAGCACCGAGACGTCCTCGGCTTGCTCCAGCTTGTCGCGTTCCTCCTCGTAGCGAGTCATCAAGGTCACCACAATCATGATGATGACGATGGCAACGCTGTTGGCGAGGATGTCGGCGAGGGCCACGCCAGCGAAGGAGGGCAAGAGGCCCGGCCGGTGCCGGCGTTCCGCACGCGCCTCGGCAACGGTGGTGGTCACGGCGCCACCGCCTCCTGCACGAACGCCGGAATGTCGCCGAGCGCGACGGATTTCAGCAGTTCGTCGTTGGCGATGATCCAGCCGATGGACAGCACGCGATCCGGCAGCACGCGCATGATGCAGTTGCGCGCCTCGGCCATGGTGCCCACGCCGTCGCTCAGGATGGCGAAGATGAGCTGCTGTTGCTGGGCCTCGTAAATGCGCCGGGTGTAGCGCGTGAAGGGGCTGCCGGCGCGGCAGATATCGCCTGCACGGACCACCTCGCCCGTCTCGACGATGCGGAGTTCCTGGGGAAACGCGAGCACGACGAAGCCGGCGCCGTTCGCCCCCCAGCCAACCCGGTGCAGCCCTTCGTCCTTGGCGGCTTCCAGGCGCTCGAC